>DASQLJ010000181.1:0-6341 GCA_035630095.1 Longimicrobium sp. | reverse complement strand
GAGATGGAGATGCATCGAGGTGGATCCGCGTACGCGAGCGATCATCGGATGTCCGGGGATAGAGTAAAGCGGGAGGAGGTCGAGGGCGGCGAAGGGGACCAGGGCGGCCGAGGAAGCCGGCGGGGAAAAGGTTACGCCAATGCTGAGTTGCGCCCTGGCGCGGGTGCGCGGAGCACACGCTCTACGAGCTCATCGACCGCTTGCAGCTGGGCGGCCATACGTTCGGCGGCTTGAAACTTTGGGGAGGACCCAATGAATCTCTCGCCAGCGCAAGTTCTTATTGATGCCCAGAAGGCGGTACCGGCAGTTCGCTACGCAGCCGGTGTTGCTGGCATTGCTGCTGTGGTCGCCATCGTTGCTGGGTTTCGGCTTGATCCACGCATCGCGGTCTTCGGCACCATAATCGTCTTAGGTCTCATGTTCGTACTTGTTGTATTCAGTGCGCTTGTAGCCCACGCAGGACCTGCTTTGGTCAACTTAGCTCTTGTTGCCGCGTGGTGCTTCCTGTTGCTCACGGTCGCAACGAGCGCGATGCTTATGACTAGTTATTTCTTCGCTTGGCCTAAATCCATTGGGTCCTATCTTCCGCCGCCGACCCCGGAAGTACTAAATTTCGATACAGAGAACACCTATTCCGACCCTGAGACACCAATTGATGCAGGGGCGTATTTGGGAGCGTTTGGCATCGAACTGGAGAACAAGACGGCCGGCACACGCGTCGTACTTATCAATCATCTGGGTAGTTATGGCGGCAAAGCCTTCCTCCCGGTGTCACGGCCCAATGTCTTAACCCAAATGGGTTCCATCGATCCTGTTACGTTCACGCTCATTTTTTCCCGACCCCTCTCGAGGCTTAGCTTCGTTATGCCTCCGTTGATTGCCGCGGCCGAAAGCGGAATTACCTTCCCTAAATGGCGTGCTTACGGCCTTGACGCACAGGGAGTTGAAATTGCCAGTGTTGGGAGCGATCAGTTTGGCAGCCACATACACACGGACAGTAGGACCTTCACCCTACCGGCTCCTGGCAGTGGGGTTTGTATCAAGGCCGTTCGATTCGACTCAGACTCCGAGCGTCATGCTGCCTTCGCAGCGATCCTGATTGACGATCTGGCACTTTGGTATGCACCGTCCAATCAGTGTCAGTAGCGCCCAACAAGGTGCTCCAGCCAAAGGCCTTTCCGCCGCTTTTGCATTTGCAGGGCCGGCGGCTGCGCTTGTGCGTTCGGCCGCCGAACAAGCACTTGCAGCGGACTGGAATCAGCGTGCCTCTCATCCGTTACCGGATGAACTCTTCCAACTTGACCCAACGATGCGCGGCGGGTGTGTGCGTGTCGTGCAGCACAACTCTCACGCGACGAGCGAGGAACTCCATCGACTCGAGTTCTCTGAACAGCAACGTGAGCGCGATGTAGGCTCCACTCCAGAACCGCCGGCTCGAGAGGCGTTGCTGCCAGCTCAGCGAGCCGTACAGAATAAAACCTTTTTTTCTTTTTTGGGGTGGACGAGGCTCCGCGAACCGGTATCAGTTCGACGCGAGCTTCCCCTCGCCGGCGATGCGGGTGCCGCTGGGGGCGACGGGGGCGAAGGCGGTCTGCACGCCGGGCTGCGCCATGGCGGCCTGGAACGCCTGCAGCGAGGCGGGCGACGATTCCACGCGCCAGTCGGCTTCCTTGTTCGCGTTGAACCAGACGGCGCCGACCACGCGCGGGTTGGCGCGCATCTTCGCGTAGGCGTCGGCGATCCACTGCGCCTTCGCCCCGGCCGCGCCTTCCTGGCTGGCGAACTCGCCGATGATGATCGGCTTTGTGGGGTAGCGCGCCGCCAGGTCCGAGAGCATGCGGTCGGCCGCGGCGCCGTCGGTCATCGTCGCGAAGTCCTGCCACTTCGTGTTCCACACCGAGGGGCCGTTGAAGCCGTGCGCGCCCACGTAGTCCACGTATGCGTCGCCGGGATAGTAGTTGGCGTACCAGTTCCAGTTGCTCGCGCCCGACGCGGTGTTCGTCAACGCGTTGCCCACGTTGGGGTTGAACACCCAGCGCACGTTGGTGGCGCCCACCTGGCGGAAGATGTCCACGATGCGGCGCCACGCCGCGGCGTAGCGCGCCGGGCCGCCGGCGTCGCCGCCGTTCATCATGCCCTGCCAGGCGTAGTCCCAGTCGCCGTTCATCTCCCATCCCGGCTCCATCATCACCACGCCGCCGACCGACTTGATCCCCTGCGCCACGGCGGTGATGCGCGCGTCGGCCTGGCCGGCGGCGATCGCCTGGAGCAGCCCCGTCGCCGGCGCGCCGGTCCACTTCAGGTCGAGCGCCACGTAGTTGGTGGCCCCGGTCGACGCCGCCTGGCGCAGCACCTGGCCGCACCAGCCGCCGGCGCCGAAGTCGCAGTTCAGCGAATGAAAGGTCTTCACCAGCGACGGCTGCCGGCCGGTGAGCTGGCCGAACTCGCGGATCGCGGCGGCGATGCGCTCGGGGCGACTGTTGTCGGTGCCCAGGTAGGCGCCCTGGTAGAACGGGCGCGGCGCGGTGCTGGTGTCGGCCACGGGCGTCTTGGGTCCCTTGCGGGCGTCGATGGACGGCTCGCTGGACGAGGTGACGCTGTCGGAACAGGCGGACAGCGCTGCGAGGAGGGCGCAGGCGAGCGCCCCGGCCAGGTTGCGGCGGTTGGACTGCATCGGGCTTCAGCACCTTCTTCGGCGGCCCGGCCGGCGTGGCGGCGCTCTCCCGGTGGAGAGGGCTCGCGGTAGCCCCGTGGCTTTGCGTCCCCGCCTTTCGAGCGGGTTTGCCGTTTTTCGGTGGTGCCCGGCGGCAGGGGATGCCTCGGGCGGGAACAGCGGTTCGCGGCGGCCGGGAGCCCGGCGTGCGCGCGTGAGCGAGAGGGAATGGCAGGATGCATTCCGTCTCTGCCTGATCCATCTAAGTCTTTGTCAAGCAGCTATTTACGGTAGATGTAAAGAAGTCGGAGCGCCCGGAATCCCCATGCGATTTGCAGGGGTTGGGGAAGATTGCAAGGAACGGATGTGGTCTGGCGGAGGATGTATGTGGATGCGGCACAATGGCTTAGGGGATGCTCGAATCGACCCGAATCCGGCCGCCCCTCGAAGTCCGCGAAAGGCGGCGCGAAGGCGGACTTCGTGTCGTTGTAGCCGCGAGTTCACTCGCATATTCCAACGCAAAGGCCGGCCCCTTCGCGGCCTGTCCGGCACTGGGGACTCTGCTTGGGACTTGGGGACGTGGGACCTGGGACCTGGGACCTGGGACCTGGGACCTGGGACTTGGGACCACTGGGCACTGGGCACTGGGCACTTCGGCCAGAACCATCCGCGCCCCAACCCCGCTACGCCGCCCTCTCCCGCGGCACCTGCTCGTTCTCCACCAGGCGCAGCAGCGCGCCGGCGGCCACGGGGTCGAAGTGGGCGCCCAGGCCGCGCTCCACCTCCTGCATGGCGATGCGCGGGTGGAAGGCGGGGCGGTAGGGGCGGTCGTGGGTGAGCGCGTCGTAGAAGTCGGCGACGGCCACGATGCGCGCCTCCAGCGGGATCGCCTCGGCGGCGAGGCCGCGCGGGTAGCCGGTGCCGTCCCAGCGCTCGTGGTGCGCGGCGGCGATGCGCTCGGCCATGGCCATCAGCTCGCTGTGGCCGCCGGCCAGGATCCGCGCGCCGATCGCGGCGTGCTCGTTCATCCGCGCGCGCTCGTCGGCGGTGAGCGGGCCGGGCTTGCGCAGGATGGAATCGGGGATGCCGATCTTGCCCACGTCGTGCAGGGCGGCGGCGCGGCAGAGCATGGCGGCGAACCCGTCGTCCAGCCCCATCGCGCGGGCCACGCCGGCCGCCAGGTCGCCCACCCGGCGCACGTGGTCGCCCGTCTCGTCGTCGCGCAGCTCGGCGGCCTGGGCCAGGCGCTCCAGCATCTCGCCCTGGGCCAGCTCCAGCTCGCGGGTGCGCTCGGCCACCTTGCGCTCCAGGCGGCGGTTCTCGTCGCGCACGTGGCGGTGCAGGAAGCGCATCTCCAGCAGGTTGCGGATGCGCAGCACCGCCTCGCCGGCGTCGTAGGGCTTGGCCATGAAGTCCTTCGCGCCGTTGGCCAGCGCGCGCTGCCGCGCCTCGGGGGTCAGGTCGCCGCTCACCATCAGCACGGGGAGCCACCCCTCGGCGTCGAGCACGGGGCGCAGCTGCTCCAGCACCGCCATCCCGCCCAGGCCGGGCATGTGCAGGTCCATCACCACCAGGTCGGGGCGGGTGGCGCGGAAGAGCGGCAGCACCTGGGCGGGGTCGCCGGTGGTGGTGACGTCGGCGTAGCCGGCGCGCTCCAGCACGCGGCGCAGGAGGCGCAGGTTCGCCTCCTCGTCGTCCACGGCCAGGATGCGCGCGCCGCGCAGCAGGGTGTCGTCCATCACTCGCTCATCCCGTGGGGGGACGGCAGAGCCGTCCCGGGCGAAGCCGCGCGCTTGCGCGCGGAGCGTATCGTCACTAAGTAGCCGGGCACTTCCGGTATCCTTTTCCATCGTACACCGCTGCGACGCCGATGCCCCGCTCCGTACTGCTGATCGACGACGAGCCTTCCGTGGTCCGCGTCCTGGCGCGCTACTTCGAACGCCAGGAGTGGGAGGTGTCGCAGGCCCTCTCGGGCGAGGACGGCGTGCGCACCTACGAGGCGCAGCGCCCCGACCTGGTGGTGCTCGACGTGAACCTCCCCGGCCTCTCGGGGCTGCAGACGCTGGAGATCCTGGTGTCGCGCGGGGCCACGGTGATGATGCTCACCGGCCAGGCCGAGATCGACACGGCCGTGGAGGCGATGCAGCTCGGCGCCGAGAGCTTCCTGACCAAGCCGGTCGACTTCGCGCACCTGCAGCAGGCCGCCGACCGCGCGGTGGAGAAGGTGGAGCTGCGCCGCGCCAACGAGACGCTGGCCGAGCGGATGGAGGAGCGCAGCCGCACCGCGGTGCTGGGCGCCAGCCCGCGGATGCAGGAGCTGGCGCGGCAGGTGGAGCTGGTGGCCCAGTCCACCCACACCTCCGTGCTCCTGCTGGGCGACAGCGGCAC
This sequence comes from Longimicrobium sp., assembly GCA_035630095.1. Classification (GTDB taxonomy): domain Bacteria; phylum Gemmatimonadota; class Gemmatimonadetes; order Longimicrobiales; family Longimicrobiaceae; genus Longimicrobium. The sequence continues at coordinate 1,300 of DASQLJ010000181.1, read as the reverse complement.
CGGCAAGAGCTTCGTCGCGCAGATGCTCCACGCCCGCAGCCCCCGGGCGCGCGGGCCCTTCGTGGAGATCAACTGCGCGGGGCTCAGCGCCACCTTCCTCGACAGCGAGCTCTTCGGCCACGAGAAGGGCGCCTTCACCGACGCGAAGGAGATGAAGCGCGGGATGTTCGAGGTGGCTGGCCACGGCACGCTCTTCCTGGACGAGATCGGCGACCTGGCGCCCGAGCTGCAGCCCAAGCTGCTCAAGGTGCTGGAGACGCGCACCTTCCGGCGCCTGGGCGGCACCCGCGAGATCGAGGTGGACGTGCGCCTGGTGGCCGCCACCAACCGCGACCTGCAGGGCGACGTGAAGGCCGGGCGCTTCCGCGAGGACCTGTTCTACCGCCTCTCCGTCTTCCCGCTCACCATCCCGCCGCTGCGCGAACGGTCCAGGGACGACGTGCTGGAGCTGATCCACGCGAGCCTGCGCGACCTGCACCGGCGCCACCCGCAGAGCCCGTCGGAGCTGTCGGCGAAGGTGATCGACCTGCTGGTGGGCTACGCCTGGCCGGGGAACGTGCGCGAGCTGCGCAACGCGCTGGAGCGGGCGCTGGTGCTGGCGCGCGGCGCCGACCGCATCGCCCCCGAGCACCTCCCCGAGCAGCTCCGCGCGCCGGGCGCCCCCCGCGCGCAGCGGCAGGACTGGGAGGTGCTCACGCTGGACGAGGTGGCGCGGCGCCACATCGAGCGCACGCTGCACCTGACCGGCGGCAACCGCACGCTGGCGGCCGAGAAGCTGGGGATCTCGCGCGCGACGCTGCATGCCAAGATCAAGGAGTACGGGCTGCAGGACGTGGGTCGGGACGGGTGAGCCCCAGCAGCGCGTCCACCGCCGCCGGGTGGAAGCGGGTGCCGGCGCCCGACACCAGCGTCTGCTCCAGGTAGTCGCGCGTCATGGGCCCGCGGTAGCTGCGCGGGCTGAGCATGGCGTCGTAGGCGTCGGCCACGCGCAGGACGCCGGCGAGCACGAACGCGGGGCTCGCCGGCTCCAGGTGCGCGGCCAGGTCGGCGTGGTCGGTGCCCTGGTGCAGGATCAGCGGCGCCGCGCGCTTCAGCGCCGGCACGCCGCCCACGATCCCGGCACCGACCGCGGCGTGCGAGCGGATCCGTTCCAGCTCGGCGGGCGAGAGCGGCTCGGTCTTGTGCAGCAGCTCCAGCGGCACGCTCGCCTTGCCGATCTCGTGCAGCACGGCCGCCGTCTCCAGCAGCTCGCGGTGGTCGGCGGGGAGGTCCATCGCCTCGGCGACCCGGGCGCAGAGCT
>DASQLJ010000180.1:0-4997 GCA_035630095.1 Longimicrobium sp. | reverse complement strand
GTCTTCCCCGTCCCCGCGGGGCCGATCCCGACCACGATGTCGTTCTCCTCGATGGCGGCCATGTACTTCGCCTGGCCCTCGCTCTTGGCGCTGATCGTCTTCTTGGGGCCGGGCACCACCACGCGGCCGGCGTGGGCCAGGCGCTCCAGCCCGCCGCCGCCGTTCTCGCGCGCGGTGTCGAAGAGGCGGTGCACGTCGTCGGTGGCCACGGGGGTGCCGCGGCGCGCCATCTCCACCATGTGCTGCACCACGGGCACGGCGCGCTCCACGCTGTCCAGCGCGCCGCTCAGCAGCAGGTGGTCGTCGCGGAGCACCACGCGCAGCCCCGAAAGGCGGCCCAGCTCCGTCAGGTTCTGGTCGTTCACCCCCGAAAGCGCCAGCGGGTCGGCGCCCTCGGCGGGAACGCGATGCTGTACCGGCTGCTCAGGCATCTATCTATCGTCCCCTGTTCTCGATTCTCTTCGACGGACTTTCCTTAACGGCTTCAAGGCGGGTTGGGCGTGTCCCCGCTGCGCGGGGCCGGGCTGCGCGCTGCGTAGGGCACGATACCGCCGTGCCCAACGCAGCCGGGCCCACGGCGGCCCGCCCCGGCTTCATCTCGGCGGAGGCGACGGTGCGGGCGGTCCGCCGCGTTCCCGGCCCTCCGGGCGCGCATCCCTCACGCAACCGCAACGGCCGTCGACACTTGCGTCGCCCCGACGCCCGCCGTCCGACGAAAGGCCTGCCCCCAACCTCTCCCGGAACGGGAGAGGTGGCGAGCCCCAGCGAGCCGGAGAGGGCGCGGCGCCGCCGGAACGAGCGTTCTCAGTCGATGCGGCACCCAGCCAATCGCACTCCCGCGCTCACGCACCCCTTCCGCCGTCCTACCCCAAAAACCATTCCAAACGCCACTGGGCGAGGCCCGGCGCCGTGCCGTTGCCCCGCCCGCTGTCGGCATCCGCCGCCGACCCGTGTGGATCGGCCGTGCTATCTGTTACGTCGCAGCCCGGCGAATGTTCACCTCGGCGAGCTGGGCGTCGTCCAGCGCGGTCGGCGCGCCCTCGAACAGCGCGCGCGCGCTCGCGGCCTTGGGGAAGGCGATCACGTCGCGCAGGCTCTTGCCCCCGGCCATCAGCATCACCAGCCGGTCGAAGCCGAAGGCGCACCCCGCGTGAGGCGGCGCGCCGTAGCGGAACGCCTCCAGCAGGAAGCCGAACTTGGTCTGCGCCTCCTCGGGCCCGATCCCCAGCGCCCGGAAGATCGCCGTCTGCAGCTCGGGCTCGTGGATGCGCACCGAGCCGCTGCACATCTCCATCCCGTTCCACACCACGTCGTAGGCCAGCGACCGCACCGGCCGCCGGTACAGCGCCCGCGCCGCCTCCGCGTCCGGCGCGCCGTCACGCGTGGCCTCCAGCAGCATCGCCACGTCGTCGGGGTGCGGCCGCGTGAACGGGTGGTGCTCCGACACCAGCCGGTCGGCGTCGGGGTCCCAGCCGAAGAGCGGGAACTCCGTCACCCAGAGCAGCGCGTTCTTCGTCGGGTCGACCAGCTCCAGCTTCCGCGCCAGGTGGCGGCGCAGCTCGTCCAGCGCGGGCTCCAGCCCGCCGCGCACGCGGTGCGTGTCCTCCGCCACCGGCGCCGGGCCGTCCGTCTTGCCGACGAACGGACCGGGCGCGGCCGGGTCGCCCACGCGGAACTCGCCCACCACGCCCACGAACAGGTCGCCCGGCTCCATCCCGCTGGCGGCGTAGAAGGCGTCGCGCGTGGCGTCGTCCAGCGCCTTCGCGAACTGGCCGCTGAGGCCGTCGTCGCCGCGCTTCACCCACAGCGCGCCGGCGGCGCCCCCGCGCTTCGCCACCTCCTGCAGCTCGTCCAGCTCCCTGCGCGACAGCCGCGCCCCGCCCGGCACCCGGATCCCGCGGATGCGCTGCGCCGTCCCCTCCACCTGCTGGAAGAGGCGGAAGTCGGCGCCCTTCAGCACGTCGGTCAGGTCCATGATCGGCAGATCGAAGCGCAGGTCGGGCTTGTCGGTGCCGTAGCGCGCCATCGCCTCGGCGTAGGTGAGCCGCGGGAACGGCGTCTCCACCTCGATCCCGCCCACCTCGCCCAGCAGCGCCGCCATCAGCCCCTCGCCCACCCGGTACACGTCCTCGGCGGTCGCGAACGACATCTCCACGTCGATCTGCGTGAACTCGAGCTGGCGGTCGGCGCGCAGGTCCTCGTCGCGCAGGCAGCGGGCGATCTGGTAGTAGCGGTCGAACCCGCTCACCATCAGCAGCTGCTTGTAGAGCTGCGGGCTCTGCGGCAGCGAGTAGAACTCGCCGGGGAAGTTGCGGCTGGGCACCAGGAAGTCGCGCGCCCCCTCTGGCGTGGGCTTGGTGAGCAGCGGCGTCTCGATCTCCAGGAACCCCTCGCCCGCCAGGAAGGTGCGCGCCACCTGGGCCGCGCGGTGCCGCGTGCGCAGCGCGTGCTGCAGCTCGGGGCGGCGCAGGTCCAGGTAGCGGTGGCGCAGGCGCAGGTCCTCGCCCGGCAGCTCGTCGTTGGGGCCGTAGAACACCTGGATCGGCAGCGGCTCGGCGCGGGTGAGCACCGCCAGCCCGGTGGCGCGCACCTCCACGTCGCCCGTGGGCAGGTCGGCGTTGTGCTGCCCGGCGATCCGCGGGAACACCGTCCCCTGCACCTGGATCACGTCCTCGGGCCCCAGGCGCCGCGCCTCGTCCAGCGCCTCGGGCGGCGTCCACGCGGGGTCGAACGACACCTGCACCAGCCCCTCGCGGTCGCGCAGGTCCACGAACACCAGCGAGCCCAGGTCTCGCCGGCGGTGCACCCACCCCGCCAGGGTCACCGGGTTGCCGGCGTCGCCCGCGCGGAGCGTGCCGGCCATCGACGTGCGGTACGCGGTCTGGCTCTGGAAAGTCATGGTCTCACGGCTCGGGCGCGGGGTGTCGTGCGGCCCCCGCGCCAGGACAGGTACGTTCGGTAGATGAAAACGCCGGCCGCCACGCCCAGTGCGTCGGCCAGGAAGTCGCCCACTTCGCTGCTGCGCCCCGGCACGAAGCGCTGGTGGATCTCGTCCGAGGCGCCGTACAGCACGCCCAGCGCCACGGCCGTCCACGCCGCCCGCCCGCGCGCGCCGGTGGCGTGCGCGATCGCCGCGCCGCCCACGGCGTAGGCGGCGCAGTGCTGCAGCTTGTCCCAGCTCAGCGCATCCGGCATCTCCACCAGCCGCGAGCGCGACGACAGCCAGAACACGGCGCCCGCCCAGAGCAGCGCCGGCGCCCAGCGCAGCAGCCGTTCGCTCACGCGGCCTCGGCCTCGGCCACCACCGCCATGAACGCCTCGGGCGACTCGGCGTCCATCAGGCGCCCGCGCATCCCCTCGCTGCGCACCAGGCGCGAGATGCGCGACAGCGCCTTCACGTGCGCCCCCGCGGCCTCCTCGGGGCCCACCAGCAGGAAGAAAAGCCGCGCCGGCTCCCCGTCCAGCGCCGCGAAGTCCAGCGGCCGGGCCGAGACGCCGGCGGCCATCGTCAGCCCGGGCACCCCCTCGGCCTTGCCGTGCGGGATCCCCACGCCGCCGCCGATGCCGGTGGAGAGCTGCGCCTCGCGGTGGCGCACCGCGCGCAGCACCGCCGCCGGGTCGGCCACGGCGCCCGAGGCGTGCAGCACCTCCACGAGCTCCTCCAGCACGGCGTCCTTGGTCTCCGCCCGCAGGGGCACGCGAATGCGGTCGGCGGCGAGGAGCTCGGTCAGCAGCACGAGGGGCAAACGGGCGTACGGGGCCACGAAACGGCCCGGCCACGCGCGAGGCGTGGCCGGTGCGGACCTTGCAACCTAACGCGCGCCGGGTGCGGCATCAAGCGCGCGCGGGAACCGTTTGCCCCCCGCGGTGAATCAGGAGGATTCAGCCCCCGCGCGGCCGCCGGACGCATCGTCCGCGGTCCGCTGGACGGGGCTCGGAGCCGCCGCGGGACGCGGGGCTTCGCGGGTTCGTTCCTTCGTACTTTCGCACGCATCGACCATGTCCGTCGCCGCCACCATCCAGCCCGATCTCGCCGGCCTCCTCCCCGACGAGGCCGCGGCCGTGCTGCAGGCCCACTTCGCCGGCCGCGGGCAGCCGAAGTACCGGGCCGCCCAGGTCGTCAAGTGGGTCTACGAGCGGCTGGCCGGCGGCTTCGACGAGATGACCGACCTCCCCGCGCCCGAGCGCGAGGCGCTGAAGGACGCGTTCCGCCTCACCGCGCCCGCCGTGGCCAAGCTCTCGCGGTCGACCGACGGCACCGCCAAGCACCTCTGGCGCCTGGGCGACGGCGAGATGATCGAGAGCGTGCTGATCCCCACCACGTCGCGGCTGACCCTCTGCATCTCGTCGCAAGCGGGGTGCGCGATGGCGTGCTCGTTCTGCGCCACCGGCTGGTCGGGGTACCGCCGCCAGCTAACCCCGGGCGAGATCGTGGCGCAGTACCGCGGCGCGCGGCGCTGGGCCACCGAGAACGGCTACGGCGAGATCAGCAACATCGTCTTCATGGGGATGGGCGAGCCGCTGATGAACCCGCGGTCGCTCTTCCCCACCCTGGCGATCCTGAACCGCGGCTACGGCGTCGGCGCCCGCCGCATCACCGTCTCCACCGTGGGCGTGGTCCCGGGGATCCTGCAGATGGCGGAGATGCCGGAGCAGTACCGCCTGGCCGTGAGCCTGCACGCCCCCAACCACGCGCTGCGCCAGACGCTGATCCCGCTGGAGAAGAAGTACCCGCTCCCCGTGCTCCTCGACGCGCTGCGAACGTTCGACGCGGCGGGCGGCAAGCGCATCACCTTCGAGTACGTGATGATCGACGGCGTGACCGACCTTCCCGGCCTGGCCGAGGAGTTGGCGGAGGTGGTCGGCGAGTTCAGGGCCTTCGTCAACCTGATCCCCTTCAACCCGATCCCGGGAACGGAGTGGAAGCCGTCCACGCGCGCGCGGCTGAACCACTTCGTGGGCGTGCTGGAGGGCCGCGGCATCCCCGCCGCCGTGCG
>DASQLJ010000179.1:0-7344 GCA_035630095.1 Longimicrobium sp. | reverse complement strand
GTTCATGGTGGTGGAGCGCCGCTACCCCGACCGCACCCGCTACCAGAAAGCGCAGGGGATCGGCGCGGCGCTGGGGCGCACCTTCACCAAGGTGGGGAGCCGCGTGGCCCCGCTGGACCTGGAGAAGGTGGACGTGGGCGTGGCGCTGGCGGACGACGACTCGTCGGTCGTCACCCTCTCGGTCGACCTCAGCGGCGCGCGCACGGGGGCGGCGGTGAGCGGGTGGCTGGGCGGGCTGGGCGGCGGGGGGACGCTGGCGGCCGTGGTGCTGGCGAGCACCGCCCCGCCGCTGCTGGCGCTGGCCGGCGCCGGGGTGCTGGCGGCGGGCGTGCTGGGCTCGCGCGGCATCTACCGGGTGATCGCCAACCAGACGCAGCACAAGCTCGAGGGCTTCCTGGACCGGCTGGAGCACGGCGAGCTGCGCCTCCCCCAGCAGAAGCAGGAATGGCAGAAGCGGTTCGGGCTCTGATGCGTGTGGCCGGGCTATTGACCGCGCTGCTGGCCGGGTGCCTGGCCGCCGGGTGCGCGATCCCCCGGGCGCTCCCTTCGCCGCGGCGGGCGACCCGGCCCGAACGCGTGGCGAGCGGGATCCTGAAGCAGCTCTACACGCTGCAGATGACCTATCGCGCGATGCACGGCGAGTTCGCCGCCACCGCGGAGGCGCTGGAGACCGTGGGATGGGAGGACCAGGGGAGCGGCTACTACCCGTGGATCGTGCACCACCGGCGGCGGCTGTGCGTGGCGGTGCTCCCGGCGAGGCGCCCGCTCGTGGTCGCCAGCATCGACGGGGCGGGGCGGATCCACCGGGGGCCGTACTGTGGGCGGCCGTGGTGAGGCGGCGTCTCGCCGTCGGCCGCGCGGCCGCGGCGGCGGCGCTCCTCCTCTGCGCCTGCGGCCTGGACCCGCGCGAGGCGGTGCTGGGGGAGTGGCGCAGCGCGGCGGGGCGGATGCTGTTCTACCCCGACGGCCAGGTGATGCTGGCGCAGGGCGACAGCGCCGCCTCCGTCGCCCGCTACGAGTTCATGGACGACGACGGGCGGCGGCTGCGCATCCGCACCCTGGCCGCCACGCCCGCGGAGTACGGCGTGCGGGTGACGCGCGACAGCCTGGTGCTCTGCCCGGGCGAGACGCCGGCGGGGTGCTTCCGGCTGGCGCGGGTGGCGGAGGGGCGGCGCTGACGATCGGCGTCGGCGGATCAGGACGGGATGGGCGGAGGCGTTGGACACATCGATCGAAAACACCTGAACGGTTGGGGAGATACGCATGGCCGAGATCAAGCGCGTGGGGGTGCTGGGGTGCGGGCTGATGGGGAGCGGGATCGCGCAGGTGGCCGCGGCCGCCGGCTACGAGACGCTCGTCCGCGAGGTGAGCGACGAGCTGTGCCAGCGCGGGATCGGCGGCATCGGCAAGCAGCTGGGCAAGCAGGTGGAGAAGGGGAAGCTGCAGGCGGAGGACCGCGACGCCATCGTCGGCCGGCTGCGCGGTACCACGAAGCTCGAAGACCTCAAGGACTGCGACATCATCATCGAGGCGGTGGTGGAGGACCTGGAGGTGAAGAACGAGATGTGGCGCACGCTGGACGGCGTCTGCGGGCCCGACACCATCTTCGCCTCGAACACCTCGTCGCTCACCATCGCCGACATGGCGGCGGCCACGAAGCGGCCGGAGCGCATGGTGGGGCTGCACTTCTTCAACCCCGTGCCGGTGATGAAGCTGGTGGAGGTGGTGAAGACGATCGCCACCGACCAGGCCGTGTTCGACACGGCGTTCGCGTTCGCGAAGTCGCTCGGCAAGGAGCCGATCGTCTGCAAGGACAACTCGGGGTTCGTGGTGAACCTGCTGCTGGTGCCGTACATGATGGACGCGATCCGCGCGCTGGAGCAGGGCGTGGCCAGCATCACCGACATCGACAAGGGGATGCAGCTGGGCACCGGCTACCCGATGGGGCCGTTCGTGCTCTCCGACTTCGTGGGGCTGGACACGCTGGACAAGATCGGCGGGATCATGTTCGAGGAGTACAAGGAGAAGCGCTACGCCAGCCCGCCGCTGCTGCGCCGCATGGTGTCGCTCGGCTACTTCGGCCGGAAGAGCGGCAAGGGCTTCTACGACTACTCCGGCCCCGAGCCGAAGCCGATGCCGCTGGTCTGAGCCGGCGCCGGACGGGAGGGGATGAAGAGAGAGGGGCGCCGCGGCAAGCGGCGCCCCTCGTTCATTTCCGACCTGCGCAGGGTTCGCTCTTAAGCGCGTAGGTCCAATTTCTTCAATGATTTACGTGCGAATGACGCCGTGCGGCACTGGCCACGGCGCCGAAGCGGAAACCGGTTGACCGGGAGCGGATGATGAAGAAGCTGATGCTGGACCTGGAGACGCTGGAGGTGGAGAGCTTCCAGACGGCCGACCCGCAGCCTTCGCGCGGAACCGTCGCCGCGGCCGAGGCGCTCGCGACGCTGCCGGGCTGGTGCATCTCCGTCACCTGTGGTGATTCGCACATCCGGCCCTGCCTCGGCTGAGCGACTGACGCCAGCACAGGCGGGAAGGTGAGGAGGGGCGCTGCGGAGTCGCGGCGCCCCTTCGTTGCTCCTATCGACCAGTGATTCGCCAGTTGTAAGGTCCTACGGCCGTGAACGTTGCCCGAACCCGGCTGCACCGACATATTGGAGCAGTTCCTACCCTTTCAGGCTCGAAATCGCCCCCACGCGCAGGGATGCCGCACGTGCGCTCGCCCGCACGCGTCACCGCTGCCGTGCTCACTTCGCGTGGCTCCGCGCAACTCACGTGCGGCCCCACGCTTCAACGCCGGAGCGCCTGCATGCGAGTTGCCGGACTGCTGATCATCGCCGCGGCCGGGCTGGCCGCGTGCGGCGGCGCCGATTCACCCACCGCCGCCACCGAGCGCCCCGCCCCCCAGGCGCCGCGCCGCGCCATCGAAGACTGGTCGCGCTTCGGCACCATCGGGTTCTACTTTCTTCCGCTCCCCAACAACTGGACCCAGGAGCCGTTCGACGCGGCGCTGAGCCCCACCGTCACCGTCTGCCGCATGACGGCGGGCGTCTGCGGCGGCACGCTGGCCACCTTCACCCGCACCAGCGGCTCGTACGGGCGCCTGGTGACGGTGAACAGCGCGGGGCGGTCGTACAACGTGTCGTGGCCGGTGACCACCGGGAACGGCTACGCGGCCGGGCGCACCTACCGGGTGAAGGTGCGCGTGAGCGGGCGCGAGCTCGGCTTCATGGACGTGCAGGTGGTGGCCAACGCCGCCCAGGCGGCGGCGGTGGACACCTCGCAGTTCCGCGCCGCGGTGATCGGCGGCAACTTCCCGATCTCGTTCCGCATCAACCAGGGGATCCCCGCGTCAATCACGCTGTCGCAGAGCAGCTTCAATCTCAACGTGAACGACGGCCGCGCTGTGACCGCCACCATGGTGGACCTGCGCGGCCAGGTGATGAACCTGCCGCTGAAGTGGGAGATCGAGACCACCTCGGCGGCGCCGGGGGCGGTGGCGGTGCTGGACAGCGGGATGGTGGTGGGCGCGCACCCGGGCACGGCCACGCTCTGGGTGTGGTACCGGAACCTGGAGGTGCAGGTGCCGATCACCGTGAGTGACACCCGCCGCGCGTGGACGGCGATGGCGACGCCCGACCAGGGCGGCAACCGCTCGCTGTGGGGATCGAGCGCCACCAACGTGTACGCGGCGAACAACACCGGTATCCTGCGCTACGACGGCACCGCCTGGAGCCACGTGGAGGCGGTGCGCTGGCGCGGGATGTACGACGTGTACGGCACCTCGGCCAGCAACGTGTGGGCGGTGGGCGAGAACGGGATGATCCTGCGCTTCAACGGCACCGCCTGGACGGCCTGGCGCTTCGACGGCACCACCGTGGCGCCCTATGACCTGAACACGTGGGAGCTGCCGGGCGAGAACGTCTCGCTGCGCTCCGTGTTTCCCATCCCGGGCACGTCCCTGATCGGCATCGTGGGCGACGGGGGAACGGCGCTGGTGTACGACGGCTCCAGCTTCAGCACCTGGAGCGTCTACAACACGGGCGATGGCGCAGACATCACGCACGTGTGGGGGACCAGCTACTTCAACCTGTACGTCACCACCGACGACGGACGCCTGCAGCGCTTCGATGGGAACGACCTGTCCACCGTGAGCGGAGTGACGGCGCCCGGTGGGATGAAGTCGGTGTGGGGAACGGCGTCGAACAACGTCTACGCGGTGGGCGGCGGCGGAATGCTGTGGCGCTACAACGGGAGCAGCTGGTCGCGCATCCGCCTCCCCACGCGGGGGACGCTGTACGCGGTGTACGGCACGTCCGCCAGCAACGTGTTCGTGGCCGGCTCGGACGGGGCGCTCTACCGCTTCAACGGCACCACCTGGACCCCGGAGAAGCACGGCGTCGCCAACACGCAGGTCCACGCGTTCTGGACCGCCTCGAACGGGGATACCTTCCTGGCCGGCGCCGGCGGGCTGATCGCGAAGCGGTGAGGTTGCGCGCGATGGCCGAGTCCGTCGACGGCTGATCGGGGGGATGATGGAGGGCGCCGTTTCAGCGGCGCCCTCGGTCGTTGGATGCCGCTCGATCCGTCGGTGATCGCGGCCGATGCCCTGATGACGTTGCCGGGATGCCGCATCACCCTTCACCCGTGATTCGCGCATCCGGCCCTGCGCCTGGAGCAAGGGTGCCGGCGGGAGGGGCGGGACGAGGAGGCGCCGAGGGTCGCGGCGCCTCCTTACGTTGCCTGCCGGAACCAGCGGCACGGACGAGATGGAAAGCCCGCTCCCGCGTCCAACAAGACATCTGTTGCGCCCCGGTGAAAACCGCATCACCGTACGATCGACGCCGAAGCGCGGAGACGGAAACCACTCGACCCCCGGGAGGGCACCCATGATCCACACGGTCCAGTCGGGCGAGACGCTGTCGAAGATCGCGCAGATCCACGGGATCACGCTGGCAAGGCTGCTCGACGCGAACCCGGCGCTCAAGGCCAGGCCGAACCTGGTGCGCGTGGGGCAGTCGCTGAACGTGCCCGACCTCCACGTGTCCCCCGTCCAGCCGCCGCCCGCGCCCGCGCCCGCGCCGGCGCCCGCACCGGCTGCGAAGCCGGCGGCGGGGAGGGTGCTGGGCAAGCTGTCGGAGAAGTTCGAGACCGGCGGGCGCGGACCGGGGATCGTCTCCACCGGGGCGGGCGACGCGGGCGGGGTGTCGTACGGATCGTACCAGATGACCAGCCGGCCCGGCGGCGGCCGCGTCAAGCAGTTCATCTCGCAGCCGGACTTCCCCTTCGGCGGCCGCTTCGCGGGGCTGGCCGCCGGCTCCCCCGCGTTCACGGCGGCCTGGAAGGCGCTGGCCGGCGAACGGCCCGACGAGTTCCACGCCGTGCAGCACGAGTTCATCAAGCGCACCCACTTCGACCCGCTCGTCCGCAAGATCCTCAAGGAGGACGGGCTCGACGTGCTCACCCGGCCGCATGCCGTGCGCGACGTGATCTGGTCCACGGCGGTGCAGCACGGGCCCGGCAGCGGCATCCCCCACCAGGCGCTTGCCACCCTCGCCGTGCAGCCGTCCTCGCCGGACTTCGACAAGCGCTTCATCGTGGCCATCTACACCGAGCGCGGCCGCACCAGGCCCGATGGTACCCTGGTGCACTTCTCCCGCAACTCGGCCGCGGTGCAGAAGGGCGTCGCCAAACGCTTCGTGAACGAGCAGCGCGACGCGCTGGAGATGCTCGCGAACGGATGACCCGCCGCGGGTCTTCACCGCTCATGTCCACGGATGCTCCCGGCGCCGAGCCGATCGCGCGCGAGCTGCTGCCGCTGGTGCGCCGGTTCGCGCGCGGGCCGTGCGCCGTCGCGCTCGGGGGCTCGTGCGCGAAGGCGCACGGCGACGCGTACTCCGACGTGGACATCTACCTGTTCGCGGACGCCGTGCTGCCGGCCGCGGATCGGGACGCGCTCGTCGCGGAGGTGCTCGGGCCCCGCGCCGCGCCGGACTCGTGGGGGAGCGACGAGCCCTTCGTGCGGGGCGGGACCGACTTCGAGCACCGCGGCGTGCGCGTGGAGGTCTGGCTGCGCCGCGCCGCGCACGTGGAGGCGGCGATCGACGAGTGCCTGCGCGGCGAGATCCGCCGCGAGTACGTGGCGTGGACGGTGATGGGCTTCTTCAACCACGTGGTGCTGGCGGACGTGCATTCGCTGCGGCCGCTGGACGATCCCTCCGGCCTGCTGGCGGGGTGGAAGGCGCGGGTGGAGCGCTATCCCGAGCCGCTGCGGAACGCGATCGTGCGGCGCTTCATGGGCGAGGCGGCGTTCTGGCCGGCCAACCCGCACTACCACACCGCCATCGAGCGCGCGGACGTGATCTACACGTCGGGGATCGTGCAGATGGTCGCGCACGCGCTGGTCCAGGTGCTGTTCGCGCTCAACCGCGTCTACTTCCCCGGCGAGAAGCGCATCACCGAGTCCGTGGCGCGGCTGGAGCGCGTGCCGCCCGCCTTCGCCGCGCGCCTCCAGGCGATGGTCGCGCCCGGCGTGCCGCCCACCGTCGCCGCTCTCCGCGAACAGCAGGCGTCGCTGGCCACGCTGGTGGACGAGGTCCGGCGGCTGGTGGCGGATGATCGGTCCATCTGATACCCGATTCGACATCGCCCCTGATGTCATCCTGAGGCCGGCCAAGCCGTTATCGCGGATGAGCGGACGGTCGCACGCCAAAGGATCTATCGCCGGTCGCCGCGAAGAAGCCGGCGGTAGCGCTTCGGACGTCATAGATCCTTCGCGCGAGCGTCGTGGCGGCCGCGACGGAGGTGTGGTCGCGCTCAGGATGACAATCCCTCGTGCGAGATCGGAGACCAGGCGACGGGGAGGGCAGGCTTATCCTCGCGTTTCGCTTGCGTTTCGCCCCGGCCGTGGATCATCTTCCGGGATCCGCCGTCCAGCCTTGATTGGGCGAGCCAACCACTTCGGGGGCAGGGGATGATGATGATGACGATCGGACGGGTTGGGCGACGGTGCGCGGCGGCGACGCTGGTGGCGGTGGCGGGGTGCGCGACCGCCGCGCGCGGGACCGTCGCGCAGGCGCGCCTCGACGAGCCGTTCCGGCTGGAGAAGGGGCAGACGGCGTCGGTGGCCGGCACCCGGCTGGTGGTGGGCTTCACCGGCGTGGAGTCGGATTCGCGCTGCCCGGTGGACGTGCAGTGCATCCGCGCGGGGGAGGCGCGCGTGCAGGTCACGTTGCGCACGGCCGGACCCGGCACCGAGGCGCCTGTCCTCCTGGCGACGGAAGGCGCGGAGCCCCGCTCCACCTCGCTGGACGGTTTCGACGTGCACCTGGTGGCGCTCGATCC
>DASQLJ010000178.1:0-2772 GCA_035630095.1 Longimicrobium sp. | reverse complement strand
TCATCCCCGCGAGCACCGTCTTCAACGACTTCGAGCTGGAGCACGCCTTCCCGGGGATCGGGCGGCGGGTGATGCTGCTGAACGCCCGCAGGCTGCAGGCGGGGCACCACGGCGAGCTGCTGGTGCTGGGGCTGGAGGACGTGACCGAGCGGCGCGCGGCGGAGGAAGAGGTGGCGAAGGCCCGCGAGGCGGCCGAGACCGCAAACCGCACCAAGAGCCTGTTCCTGGCCAACATGAGCCACGAGCTGCGCACCCCGCTGAACGCCATCCTGGGCTACTCCGAGATGCTGCACGAGGAGGCGGTGGAGCGCGAGCTGGACGACTTCGGCGCCGACCTGGAGAAGATCGGCTCGGCGGGGAAGCACCTGCTGGCGCTGATCAACGACATCCTCGACCTTTCCAAGATCGAGGCGGGGAAGATGGAGCTCTTCCTGGAGACCTTCGACCTGGCGGGGATGATCGGCGAGGTGGCGACCACCATCCAGCCGATGGTGGAGACCAACGCCAACACGCTGCGCATGGTGATCGCCCCGCAGCTGGGCAGCATGCACGCCGACCAGGTGAAGGTGCGCCAGGCGCTCTTCAACCTCCTCTCCAACGCGGCCAAGTTCACCCACGAGGGGATCATCACCGTGGACGCGCGGCGCGAGGAGATGGACGGGCGCGAGTGGATCGTCTTCCAGGTGGCCGACACGGGGATCGGCCTGAGCGCCGAGCAGCTGGTCAAGCTCTTCCAGGACTTCACGCAGGCCGACGCCTCCACCACGCGCAAGTTCGGCGGAACCGGGCTGGGGCTGGCGCTCACCCGGCGCTTCTGCCAGATGATGGGGGGCGACGTGACCGTGCACAGCGATCCCGGCGAGGGGAGCGTGTTCACCCTCAAGCTCCCCGCCGAGGTGGCCATGGCGGCGGCCTACTCGCCCGCCGCGGCCATCGAGGCCGTGGCGGCGGCCGGCGGGCCGGCGGTGGAGGCGGGCGAGGGGGTGGAGGCCGGGGCCAGCTGCGTGCTGGTGATCGACGACGACCCGGTCCAGCGCGAGCTGATGCAGCGCTTCCTGGGCCGCGAGGGGTACCGCGTGCTGGTGGCGGCGGGGGGCGAGGAGGGCCTCCGGCTGGCGCGCGAGATGCAGCCCGTGGCCATCACGCTGGACGTGATGATGCCCGGGATGGACGGGTGGGCCGTGCTCACCGCGCTCAAGGCCGACCCCACGCTGTGCGACATCCCCGTGGTGATGCTCACCATGGTGGACGACCCCAATCGCGGCTTCACCCTGGGCGCGGCCGAGTACGCCACCAAGCCGGTGAACCGGAGCCGCCTGTCGCGCCTGCTGCGCAAGTACACCTGCGCCGGCGAGGACTGCGCGGTGCTGGTGGTGGACAACGACGCCACCGCCCGCGGCCTGATGCGCGCCATGCTCGAGGCCGAGGGATGGAACGTGAGCGAGGCGGCGAACGGCAGGGAGGCGCTCGACACGATGGCGCTGCGCCTCCCCCGCCTGATCCTGCTGGACCTGATGATGCCGGTGATGGACGGCTTCGAGTTCACCGAGCGGGTGCGCCGCCACCCCGAGTGGCGCGACGTGCCGATCGTGGTGGTGACCTCGCACGACCTCAGCCGCGATGAGCGGCAGCGGCTGAACGGCTACGTGAACACGGTGGTGCAGAAGGCCGGCGACCTCCCCGAGGCGCTGCTGCACCGGGTACGAGACCTGCTGGGCGACTCGGGCACCCAGCGCGTCATGAACATGAGAAAGGGAGGGGAACGGCGCGCGGCCTTCGCGTGAGCGCCTTCCCAATCGACGCCATGACCAAGATCCTGCTGGTGGAAGACAACGAGATGAACCGCGACATGCTCTCGCGGCGGCTGATGCGCAAGGGCTACCAGGTGATCCTGGCGGTGGACGGCCAGGAGGGGGTGGAGACCGCCGCCAGCCAGCTCCCCGACCTGGTGCTGATGGACATGAGCCTCCCCGTGCTGGACGGCTGGGAAGCCACCCGCCGGCTCAAGTCCGAGCCGGCGACGCGCCACATCCCCGTGATCGCCCTCACCGCGCACGCCATGTCCAGCGACCGCGGCAAGGCGCTGGAGGCCGGCTGCGACGACTACGACACCAAGCCGGTGGACCTTCCCCGCCTGCTGGGGAAGATCGAGGCGCTGCTGGCCGCGGCCGCCGCGGCGGCGCCCCCGCCCGCGGAGGCGTCCACGTGAGCGTGGAGCCGCCCGCGCCCGGCGCCGCCCGCCACGCGCTGCCGCCCGCGCTGATCCACGACCTGCGCACCCCGCTCGGCCAGATCATCGGCTACACCGAGCTGCTGGTGGAGCGTGCGGAGGAGGCGGGCGAGCGGGAGATGGTGCCCGACCTGAAGAAGGTGAGCGCCGCCGGCTACCGCATGCTCGCGCTGCTGGAGGAGAACTTCGCCTCCGCCGTCACCGGCGCCCCGGGTGACGCGGGCGAGGGTGACGAAGTCGGCGCGGGCGAGGGGGACGAGGTCGGGACGGGCGGGGAAGGGGGTTCGCCCCCCGCGGCGGGACGCGAGGGCGTGCGGCTGGCCGACTTCATCGCGGGCAACCGCGAGCCGATCCTGGCCGAGTGGGAGGCGTTCGCGCGCACCTGCACGCCGGCCAGCGGCGCGATGGACATCATGTCGCTGCGCGACCACGCCAACGAGATGCTCACCGTGATCGCCGCCGACCTGCGCACGCACCAGGGCGGCCACGCGCAGGCCGAGAAGTCGAAGGGGAACGCCCCCGCGGACGGCGGCCACGCGGCC
>DASQLJ010000177.1:0-4915 GCA_035630095.1 Longimicrobium sp. | reverse complement strand
CCCCGCCCAGCGCCCCAGCGTCCGCGCCAGCGCCGCCAGCAGCACGTCGTTGATCTGCGTGCGGTAGGCGCGCGGCACCACCTGCAGCAGCCGCCGGGTCTCCTCCTCGTCCAGCCGGGCCGACACGCTGCGCCCGTGCACGCCGCTGTTGGCCCCGCCGGGAAAGTCCTCCGGAAGGGGAAGGAGGCCCTGGCGCTCCTCGGCCAGCCAGTAGGGGAGCTCGTCCTCGAAGCCGCCCGCGGCGACGTGCCCGGCCAGGCGCGCGGCCCAGCGCCGGAAGGAGGTGGTCTTGGGCGGGAGCGCCGGGCGCTCGCCGCGCGCCAGCGGCTCGTACACCTGCCCCAGGTCTTCCAGCAGCACCCGCCACGACACGCCGTCCATCACCAGGTGGTGCACCACGATCAGCAGGCGCCCGGTGCGCCCCTCGCCGCGGTCGAAGGCCACGGCGCGCAGCAGCCGCCCCTCCTCCAGCGAAAGGCTGGTCTGCAGCCGCGCCGACCAGCGCTCCACCTCGCGCGGCTGCTCCGCCTCGCCGAGCGCCGAGAGGTCGACGCTCGCCGTCCACCGGCGCGCCTCGAGCCCCGCGTTCTCCTGCCGCCACTCGCCGTCCACCTGCCGGAAGCGCATGCGCAGCGCGTCGTGGTGCGCGGCCACCCGCGCCACCGCCCGCTCCAGCACGGCGGCGTCCATCCGGGCGCGGACCTCGAAGAGCACCGACAGGTTCCAGTGGTGCGGCGCGGGGGGGAGGTCGGCGAAGAAGCCGCGCTGGATCGGCGTGAGCGCCACCGGCCCCTCCACGATCCCCTGCTCGGCCTCGGGGGCGCCGCCCTCCACGCCGGCCACGGCCGCCAGCTCGGCGACGGTGGGGTGCTCGAAGAGCTGCCGCGGGGTGATGGACAGCCCGCCGCGCCGCGCCCGCGCCACCACCTGGATGCTCAGGATGGAGTCGCCCCCCAGCCCGAAGAAGTCGTCGTGCACCCCCACGCGCGGCGCGCCCAGCACCTCGCGCCAGATCTCGGCGAGCGCTTCCTCGGCCTGCGTGCGCGGCGCCACGTGGCCGCGCTCGGCGCCGCCGCCCTCGGGCGCGGGGAGCGCGCGGCGGTCCACCTTGCCGTTGGGGGTGAGCGGGAGCCGGTCCATCGCCACGAAGGCGCCCGGCACCATGTAGTCGGGGAGCCGCCCGGCCAGGTGCGCGCGCAGGTCGGACGGCTGCGGGTCGAATCCCTCCCGGGCGACCAGGTACGCCACCAGCCGCTTCTGCCCCGGCGCGTCCTCGCGGACGACCACCACGGCGTCGGCCACGGCCGGGTGCTCGCCCAGCGCGGCCTCGATCTCCCCCGGCTCGATGCGGTAGCCGCGCACCTTCACCTGCTCGTCGGCGCGGCCCAGGAACTCCAGCGCGCCGTCCGCGCGCCAGCGCACCCGGTCGCCCGTGCGGTACAGCCGCGCGCCGGGCTCGGCGGAGAAGGGGTCGGGGACGAAGCGCCGGGCCGTCAGCGCCGGGCGCCCCCGATAGCCGCGGGCGACGCCCTCGCCGCCGATGTACATTTCCCCCGGCACGCCCACGGGAACCGGGCGGAGCCCCGCGTCCAGCAGGTAGACGCGCGCGTTCGCGATCGGCCGCCCGATCGGCAGCTCGCCCTCCCCCGCGTCCTCGCCGGCGGGGAGGCGGTGGATGGTGGTGGTGACCGTGGTCTCCGTCAGCCCGAAGACGTGGATCAGCTCGCACCCGGTCTCCCGCCACGCCCGCAGCCGCTCGGGGAGCACCCGCTCGCCGCCCATCAGCACCCGGCGCAGGGTGGGCGGGGGACGCAGCCCGTCCTCGGCCAGCGTGCGCACCCACTCGTGCCAGTACGCCGTGGGCAGCTCCATCACGGTGACGGCGGACTGGTCGATCACCCGCGCCAGCGCCGCGGGCTCCAGCAGCTCGGCGCGGCTGACGACGACGGCGGCGCCGCTCACCAGCGCGGGGAACACCTCCTCGATCACCACGTCGAAGCCGGGGGAGGCGAACTGGAGCATCCGCTCCCCCTCCCCCAGCTCCAGCAGCCGCGCCATCTCCACCGAGTAGCCGGACGCGCTCCCGTGCTCCACGCCCACGCCCTTGGGCCGGCCGGTGGAGCCGGAGGTGTAGATGACGTACGCCAGCGCGCGCGCCCCCGCCGTCCGCCCGGGACGCGGGGCGGCGGACGCGGGCTCGGTCTCCGACAGGCCGCCGTCCAGGCACACCACCGTCGCGCCGCCGGCCGGCGTCCCCGCCTCCAGCCGCTCGCGGAGCGCGGTGTCGGTCAGCAGCACGCGCGCGCCGGAATCCTCCAGGAGGTACCGCATCCGCTCGCGGGGATACTCGGGGTCGATCGGCAGGAAGGCGCCGCCGGCCTTGAGCACCGCCAGCATCGCCACCACCATCTCCGGCGAGCGCTCCAGACAGATCGCCACCACCCCCTCCGCGCCCACGCCCAGGCAGGCGAGGTGGCGCGCGAGGCGCGCGGCCCGCTCGTCCAGCTCGCCGTAGGCGAGGACGCCGCCGTCGTGCACCACCGCGGGCGCGTCGGGGGTGCGGGCGGCCTGAGCCTCGAAGAGCTCGTGCAGGCAGCGGTCGCGCGGGGAGGGGCGCGCCGTGGCGTTCCATTCCTCCACCACCCGCCGCCGCTCCGCCACGTCCAGCAGCTCGACGTCGGACAGCCGCGCGTCGGGGCGCGCCGCCAGCCCCAGCAGGAGCGTCTCCACCTGCCCGCACAGCCGCTCCGCCGCGTCCTCGGCCACGCGGCCGCCGTCGAACTCCACCCGCAGCGCCAGCTCGCTCCCGGCGATGACGCTCAGGATCAGCAGCCGGCTCGCCTGCTCCACCTCGTTCTCCACGTCGACCCGCAGCCGCCGCTCGCCGTCGCCGCCGCCGGCGTCCGGGGCCGGGTAGTTGTTGAAGACGACGATGCTGTCGAAGAGCGGCGTGCCGGCGGGGACCTCGCTCCAGCGCTGCACCTGCGCCAGCGGGGCGTACTCGTACTCGCGCATCTCCACCTGGCGCGCCTGCAGCTCGCGCAGCCACTCCACGGCCGGGCGCCCCTCGTCCACCCGGGCCCGCAGGGGGAGGGTGTTGATGAACATCCCCACGATCTCCTCCACCCCCGGCAGCTCCGCCGGGCGCCCGGAGAGGGTGGTGCCGAACACCACGTCGCGCTCGCCGGCGTAGCGGGAGACCAGCAGCGCCCAGGCGCCCTGCACCAGCGTGTTCACCGTGAGCCCGTGCCGCCCCGCGAAGGCGTGGAGCGCGGCCGTCCGGGCCTCGTCCAGGCGCCGCTCGGCGCGCCGGTAGCGCCCGGGCGCGCCGGCGGCGGTCTCGATCCCCAGCGGCGTGGGCGCGGCGAAGCCGGCCAGCTCGCGCCGCCACCAGGCCTCGGCCCGCGCCAGGTCCTGCCGGGCGAGCCAGTCGACGTAGCGGCGGTACGGCACGGGCGGCGGGAGCGCGGGCTCGGTCCCCGCGGCGTGGGCCTGGTACAGCGCCATCACGTCGCGGAACACCAGCGGCAGGCTCCAGCCGTCCAGCACCATCTGGTGGAAGCTCCACACCAGCCGCCACGCATCCTCCTCCGTGCGGAAGAGCGCCAGGCGCAGGAGCGGCGCGCGGCCGGGATCGAAGCCGCGGGCCCGGTTGTCGTCCAGGTACGCGCGCAGCCGTTCCTCCTGCCCATCCGGGTCCAGCCCGCGCCAGTCCTCCTCGCGCAGCGGCGGCTCCGCCTCGCGGCGCACCACCTGGAGCGGCTGGCCCCCCTCCTCCCACAGGTAGGAGGTGCGCAGCGCCGCGTGCCGCCCCAGCACCCCCGCCCAGGCGCGCCGGAACGCCTCCACGTCCAGCTCGCCGCGCAGCGCGAAGCGCAGCTGCCCCACGTAGACGCCGCTCCCCGGCTCGTAGAGCGTCTGGAAGAGCATCCCCTCCTGCAGCGGGCTCAGCGGGTACGCGTCCTCGGCGCTGGCGGCCAGGCCGGCGGGGAGCGCGGCCAGGCGCGCCCCGCCCGCCGCCGCGTCGGCCGGCGCGGGCGGAGGCGCCTCGTCGCGCGCGACCGACGCCACCACCTGCGCCAGCGCGGCGATCGTCCCCTCCTCGAAGAGCTGGCGCGGCGTGAGCCGCAGCCCCGCCTTCCGCGCGCGGGAGACGATCTGGATGGTGAGGATGGAGTCGCCGCCGAGCTGGAAGAAGTCGTCGTGCACCCCCACCCGCTCGCGCCGCAGCACCTCGCCCCAGATCGCCGCCAGCGTCTCCTCCACCGGCGTGCGCGGCGCCACGTACGACTCGTCGCGCGACGGGTCGTGCTCCGGCGCGGGGAGGGCGCGGCGGTCCACCTTGCCGTTGGGGGTGAGCGGGAGCCGCTCCAGCACCACGAACGCCGCCGGCACCATGTGGTCGGGGAGGCGCGCGGCGAGGTGCGCGCGCAGCTCGGCCGCGCGCGGGTCGGCGCCGTCGCGCGCCACCACGTACGCCGCCAGCCGCCGCTCGCCGGGCACGTCCTCGCGGGCGACGACCACCGCCTCGCCCACGGCGGGGTGGCCGGCGAGCACGCTCTCGATCTCCCCCGGCTCGATGCGGTAGCCGCGCACCTTCACCTGCTCGTCGGCGCGGCCCAGGAACTCCAGCGCGCCGTCCGCGCGCCAGCGCACCCGGTCGCCCGTGCGGTACAGCCGCGCCCCGTGGCCGCGGAAGGGATCGGGGACGAAGCGCGCCGCGGTCAGCGCGGCGCGCCCCAGGTAGCCCCGCGCCACCCCCTCGCCGCCGATGTACATCTCCCCCACCGCGCCCACCGGCACCGGCCGCAGCCCCGCGTCCAGCACGTACACCCGCTGGTTGGCGATCGGCGGTCCGATCGGCAGCTCGCCCTCGCCCGCGTCGGCGCCGGCGGAGAGGCGGTGGATGGTGGTG
>DASQLJ010000176.1:0-10420 GCA_035630095.1 Longimicrobium sp. | reverse complement strand
TGTAGCTGGCCGCCACGAAGCCGCCCAGGTCGCCCGGCACGCCCCCGCCGAACGCGATCACCGCCGCGTCGCGGCCGATGCCCGCCTCGAGCATGGCGTCGCATACCAGCGCCCAGGTCTCGCGCGTCTTGCTGGCCTCGCCGTTCTGGAAGGCGAAGACGTCGGTGCGGTAGCCGGCCGCGTGCAGCATCCGTGACAGCTTGACCGCGTAGAGCTCGGCCACGCGGTCGTCGGTGACCACGGCGTAGCGGTGCGCGGGGCAGAACTTGGAGAGGATGGTGGCCACGGTGCCGAACAGCCCCGCGCCCACCATGATCTCGTACCCCCGCTGCGGGCGCTCGGGGAGCGTGACGGCGATCCGCTGCTTGATGCTCATTCGTCCGTTACCCCTTCGAGCCGCTGCTCGCCGCGCCGGTCCATGCCGAGCCCCAGGAGCGTTTCGTCGGCCGACCAGGCGGTCAGCCGGCGCAGGTCGCCACCCGCCTCCCCAGCCACCGCGCGCATGCGCACCGCCGCGCACCCGCGCTCGAACACCTCGTCCAGCGCATCCAGCGCCTCGCCGTCGCCCAGCGCGGCCGCCACCGGCCGCAGCGTCTCCGCCAGCTTCAGCACCGCCTCGCGCGCGGTGACGGTGCCCGGGCGCGCGGCGAACAGGTCCACGAACACCGCGCCGGTGCCGTCGCGCGCGGCGCGCCAGGCGTTCTCGCCCACCAGCGTCTGCAGCAGCGGCGCGGGGAGGGCGGGCTCCGGCAGCACGCCCGACGCGACTCCCGCCACCACCGCCCGCGCCAGCGCCGCGGCGGCCACGGCGTCTTCCAGCCGCGGGGTCACGTCCTGCGCGCGGAACTCGACGGTCGGGTACTTGTGGTGCGGCCGCA
The DNA here is from genome assembly GCA_035630095.1 of Longimicrobium sp. Classification (GTDB taxonomy): domain Bacteria; phylum Gemmatimonadota; class Gemmatimonadetes; order Longimicrobiales; family Longimicrobiaceae; genus Longimicrobium. The sequence continues at coordinate 9,542 of DASQLJ010000176.1, read as the reverse complement.
GGTCCCAGTACAGCCGGCCCGGCGTGTCGATGCACTGCGTCTCCGACAGCCAGTCGACCAGCAGCTCGAACTCCTCGGCGCTCTCGAAGCGCGGCGGCGCGCCGGTGCGCGGCCAGCGGCGCCAGAGCAGCGTGCGGAACGAGCAGTATCCCGTGTCGCGCCCCTGGAAGAAGGGCGAGCTCGCGGTGATCGCCAGCAGGTGCGGGAGGTACAGCCGCGCCACGTTGGCCACGCGCACCCGGTCCACGTGCGGGGGGATGCCCACGTGCACGTGCATCCCGAAGATGCTCTGCGTTTCCGCCAGCTCGCGGTACTCCTCGCGGATGGCGGCGTACACGTCCTGGTCGGTGAACGGGTGCCCGGCCGCGGGGCTGAACGGATGCGTCCCCGCCGCCACGATGCGCAGCCCCTGCGCCTCGGCCGCGACCGCCGCCTCCATGCGCAGGCGCGCCAGGTCGTCGCGCACGCAGTTCGTGCCCGTGCACACCCCGGTCTCCACCTCGATGGTGTGCTGCTGCATCTCGGGCTTCACGTCGCCCGTCCAGTCGCCCGCGATCACCCAGCGGGCGCGGCTGCGCAGGTCGCCCGTCTCCGCGTCGACGAGCTGGTACTCTTCTTCGACTCCGACGGTGAAGTCGCGCGGAGTGATGGTCATCCGGCCTTTGGCGCCCGCGGCGGCACTGTGTGAGAGTTAGCGGGGGCTGGGTGAAGGGGCAAGAACGGCTGGGTGCGAAAGTGCGAGAGTGCGAAAGTGCGAAAGTGCGCTTGATCGTCGTCGTGATGGCCGCAGCTCGTGGCGCGTTCACCTCGACGCGGAAGACGGTGCGCCGGGAGCATCAGTGACCGCGTCACCATCCCTTCACTTTCGCACTCTCGCACTTTCGCACTCACAGCCTTTCCACCCGCTCCAGCTTCGGCGCGGCCGAAAGCAACTCCCGCGCCGTCCGGCCGAGCACCGGGTGCACCCAATCGGGCGCCACCTCGGCCAGCGGGTGGAGGACGAAGCCGCGCGCGGGGATGCCGGGGTGCGGCAGCGTCAGCCGCGAGTCTTCGAGGGCGCGGTTGCCGTGGTCCAGCACGTCGATGTCGATCACCCGCGGCGCGTTGCGGAAGGTGCGCTCGCGGCCCATCTCCCGCTCCAGCGCGAGGATGCGGTCCAGCAGCGCGTGCGGCCCCAGCGTGGTCGTCCCGCGCACGACGAGGTTGTAGAAGTCGGGCTGGTCGCGGTGCCCCACCGGCTCGGTACGGTAGATGGACGACGTGCGCAGGTCGCCCACGAACACGCGCAGCCCGTCCACCGCGCGCGCCAGCTGCGCCAGCGGGTCGCCCACGTTGGCGCCCAGCCCCAGCAGCACCGGGGCGGGCTCGTCCGTCGTCTCGTCGTCCGTCATGCGGTGAATGTCGGGGGTGGCGGGGGATGGGGGAAGGGTGCGCGGCGCAGTCGCGCGGGGTGGACGGAGGGGCGGGACCGGGGCGCGCGCATTGCGGACGGGGCCGCGGTTCGCCAGCTTCGCGGCCACACCCACCACACGCCGGAGCCTCGTTTGACCGAGCAGTCCTACCCCGAGCCAAGGCTCACGCGCTTCGCCTGGGTGTCCATCGCCGCGGCGGTGGTCACCATCGGGCTCAAGTTCGGTGCGTTCGTCATCACCGGCTCGGTGGGTCTGCTGTCGGACGCGCTGGAGAGCCTGGTGAACCTCGCCGCCGCCATCATGGCGCTGGCGATGCTCACCGTGGCCGCGCGCCCCGCCGACGAGGAGCACGCGTACGGCCACAGCAAGGCCGAGTACTTCGCCAGCTCGTTCGAGGGCGCGCTGATCCTGCTGGCGGCGGCGAGCATCGCGTACTCGTCCGTCCTGCGGCTGATGCATCCGCGGCCGGTGCACGACGCGTTCGTCGGCATCGCCATCTCCGTCGTGGCGTCGCTGGTGAACGTGGGCGTGGCGACCATGCTGCTGCGCGCCGGGAAGCGCTACCGCTCGATCGCGCTGGAGGCCGACGCGAACCACCTCTTCACCGACGTGTGGACGTCGGCCGGGGTGATCGTGGGGGTGGCGGCGGCGACGTTCACCGGGTGGCAGTGGCTGGACCCGGCGATCGCCATCGTGGTGGCGCTCAACATCATGCGGATCGGGGTGGGGTTGATGCGGCGCTCGGCGCTGGGGCTGCTGGACACCGCGATCCCCGAGGAAGACCGCCTGGCCGTGGTGCGCATCCTGGACCGCTACGCGCGGGAAGGCGCCGAGTACCACGCGCTGCGCACGCGGCAGGCGGGGATGCGGCGCTTCGTCTCCGTGCACGTGCTGGTGCCGGGCGCGTGGAGCGTGCAGCAGGGCCACGAGCTGCTGGAGCGGATGGAGGAGGACATCCGCGCCGCGCTTCCCGAATCGATCGTCTTCACCCACCTGGAGCCGCTGGAAGACCCCGTCTCGTTCGACGACGTGCGCCTGGAGCGCCGGGTGGGCGGGCGGCCCGAAAGCACGGCCTGAACTGCATCATCGAGATCAGGAGATAGGCTGTGCATCCGTCCCGACCTCGCGCTTCTCATCCAGATCGCCGTTGAAGTCCGCGAAGGCGGACTGCGTGCCGTCGTAGCCGCGAGTTCACTCGCATCTTCGCTCCCACCGAACTACGCTCGTTTCTCGTGGGCTGACCGGACGTGCGCGCTAGAACTCGGGCCAGAGACGGTACTTCTCCATGTCGCCGCGCAGCTTGAGCAGCGCGGCGTCCTTCATCTTCGCCTCCAGCATCACGTCGAACTCCACCGGCCCCGCGGCGCGCAGGAAGGCGGCGAACTCCCACGGGTGCGCGTAGTCGGCGTGCTGCGAGAGCAGGGGCGGGGCGGCGACCTCCTTCTTGCCGCGGAGCACGGTGCGCGAGTCGAGCTTCGGCGACGAGAAGTGCACCTTGGGCATCACCCCCGCCGGCCACGTCGCGACCGCCGCCCGCACCGCATCACCGATGGAGAGCGCGCCGGGGTTCAGCAGGTGGTGCTGGTGGTCGAAGATCATGGGAACGCCGGTCGCCTCGTGCACGCGCAGGCAGTCCTCCACCGTGTAGAGCGTCTCGTCGTTCTCGATCACCAGCCGGCGCCGTCCCGCTTCCGACAGGCGGGCGTAGTTCTCGGCGAAGCGCGCGCACGCCGCCTCCTTGTCGCCGTACGCGCCGCCCAGGTGGAGGATGACCACGGCCTCGGGGCCCTGCTCCATCGCGTCGAGCAGCTCGGCCTGCGAGTTCACGTCCCAGATCCCCTTGGCGTTGATGGCGGGATCGAGCGCGCTCAGCAGCACGTACTGCGAGGGGTGCAGCGACAGCCGGATCCCCCGCTCGCGTGCGATTCGTCCCAGCTCCGCCAGGTCGCCCCGGCACTCGGCGATCTGGTCGTGGAACTGGGGGAGATCGGGATGGGTGCAGTACGGGACGAAGTCCGAGGAGATGCGGTACATCCGCACGTCGATCTCGTGCACGTAGTCCAGCACGTCGCGCAGGTAGCCGATGGACACGCGCAGGTGCGGCTCCGACTGCCAGCGCCGCGCGTCGTTGCTCTTCAGCCCCTCGCGCCCCGCCACCTTCACGGCGAACCCCAGCCGCCGCTTCCAGGTCTTCCGTTCTTCCATCAACCGTCTCCACCAGGGCCTGAGTCTCGAACCGCGTCACGGAACGCCTCACGTGCTGCGTGAGGCAGCAACCGCAACGTTCGCGCGCGCCGTGCGCCGATTCCCAAATCGAGCGAGGGGACGAGCCGCGGCCCGTCCCCTCGCCCAACCATCACGGAGCGAATGGCTTACGGGCGCTCGACGCAGACCCACACCGTGTCGGTGCTGGGGCTGTAGAACATCGAGATCACCACGTTTTTGCGGCGGCCGTCGCGGAACTTGAACACGTAGTCGAACACCGTGTGCAGGTTCTTCTTCTCCACGCCCTCCACGAACCGGCCGTGGAACTCCTGCACCTTGGTGCACGGCGCGACTTCGTCGAAGAAGCTCTTCCCGATGGCATCGGCCTTCGCCATGCGGGCGAGGTCGCTCTCGGTCTGGTTGAACTTCAGCACCGTGCCGTCGGGGGAAAGCTGGATCATCCCCAGTGGAAGGGCGTCCAGCTCGCGCTCGCTGAGCACGTCGGCCTGTTCGAACACGCTGTTTTGTCCGGCGGTCGCCTGCATCGCTCTGTCTCCACCTGTACGGTTTCCGCAAACGGCCGCGCGGGCGCGATCCTGCGCCCCACGCGGCGGGCATTCTGTCCCGACGACGCGAAGCTACATCGATGCACAATGTTTGTCCATGGTTGTCGACGCACCTTCTGAGGATTGGAACGGGGGTTGCGCGAGAGAGCCGTTTCCCCGCGCGGCGCGGTGCAGGCGCGGGGTGGCCCCACCAGCAGCGGCAAGGAGCGCCCATGAGCACCGACGACCTGGACCGCGTGGTACCGTTGGACGACCTGGATGATTTCCGCGTGGCGGGCGACGACCCCGACCCGCGCGGGTGGGAGGTGGTGGCCGCGGACGGGCAGAAGATCGGCGAGGTCGACGACCTGCTGGTGGATACGAGCGCGATGAAGGTTCGCTACCTGGACGTGGGCGTGGACGACGGCGTGAGCGCCGAGCCCGACCGGCACGTGCTGGTGCCGATCGGTTACGCGCGGCTCGACCGCGACCACGACCGCGTGATCGTGGACCAGCTCTCGTCCGCCGACCTGCGCTCGATCCCCTCGTACAGCCACGGGCCGATCACGCGCGACTTCGAGACGAGCGTTCGCGACAGCTACCGCGGCCGCGGGACGGCGGCCGGCGCGGCGGTGGGCGGGGCGGCGGGCGCGGCCGCGAACGACGACTTCTACAGCGACGACCTGTTCGACGAGAGCACCTTCTGGGCGGCGCGGCGCTCCACCGGGCTGGGCGGCGCGCTGGGCGACATCGGCAACGACGCCGGGTATCCGCGCGACCTGGAACGCGACGGGTAGGCAGCGCTCGGGGCGAGGTCGGAGAAGGAACGCCTGGCCTCGCTGACCGGCGGCTGAAGCCGCAGCAACAACTACGAAAAGCCTCGCAAACTGCGCGAGGCTTCAACGGCTTGACGGCGGCATCGGGGGGGATCCGTGAGGCAGAATCGAAGCGCCCGCCTGCCCAAGGGAGCAGGCGGGCGCTTCGATTGTCATCCCGATCGTCAGCGGAGAGCGGGGGTGAGGCCGTATCTGCCGGAGCCGGGCTGGAGGGGAGGCGAACGTCGCCTGGACATGTGCTGAGTTATCAGTTTTTTGAACATGGACAATACCCCGTCCATCGCACGCTGGCGGAGGATTGATCGACATCCACCTGATCGAGCAGGTTGCGGTGGCGGCCAGTGCCGTTAACTGCTCGATCGGGGATGATGCTTGCTGGCGTGGTGCGCGCGGCGAGCCTGAAGGGCCGATGAGGGGCCGCACCGGCGGCTGAAACCGCAACCAGCGCAACAACAGCTACGAAAAGCCTCGCAAACTGCGCGAGGCTTCAACGGCTTGATGGCGGAGAAGCGGAGACGAGGGGTCTCCGCCTCTCCGCTTTCTTCTTTCGGTCGATGAAACAGCCCGCTCCGTCTACTTGGGCGGGTTCCCGCGCGGGCGTAGATTGCCGCCGTGCCCAAGACGACCTCCTCCGCCGAGCGACGCGCGCCGTGGGTGCTGGCGCTGGACGTGGGCTCGTCGTCCGTTCGCGCGCAGCTGTACGACGGCCGCAGTACGCCGCTGTCGGCGGAATCGCTCGCGAAGGTGCCGGTGCGCTGGCGCACGGATCCGCCCGGCGCGATGGAGGCGGACGCGGACGCGCTGGTGCGTGCCGCGCTCACCGCGCTGGACCGCGGGGTGAAGGCCGCGCGAGTAGCCGGGATCACCATCGCCGCCGTCGCGATCGACACCTTCTGGCACGGGTTGATGGGGGTGGACGCGGGCGGAAAGCCCGTCACCCCCCTCTACGCCTGGGGCGACACGCGCGCCGCGGAGGATGCCGAGGGGATGCGCGGGAGGGTGGACGCGGAGGCCGCGCACGCCCGCACCGGCTGCTTCGTGCACGAGAGCTATCCGCCCCCCAAGCTGGTCTGGCTGCGCCGTACGCAGGGCGATAGCTTCCGGCGCGCGGAGGGGTGGATCGGGATCGGCGAGCACCTGGGCGAGCGGCTGTTCGGGGTGCGCCGCACCTCGCTCTCCATGGCCTCCGCCACCGGCCTGCTGGACGTGCGCACCGGCCGCTGGGACGCGGAGATGCTTGCCGCCTGCGGGATCGGCGCGGAGCACCTGCCCGAGCTGTCCGACGAGCCGATGCGGGGGATGCTCGCGGGGCCGGCGCGGCGCTGGCCGGAGCTGGCCGCCATCCCCTGGTTCCCCGCGCTGGGCGACGGCGCCTGCGCCACCCTCGGCAGCGGCGCCGCGGAACCGGGGAAGCTCGCGCTGACGGTGGGAACCAGCGCCGCCGTCCGCGTGCTGCTGGCGGACCCCGCGCCGCGCGTGCCGGCGGCGCTCTGGCTGTATCGGCTGGACGAGCGGCGGAGCGTGGCCGGGCGCGCGCTCTCCAACGCCGGCAACACGATGGCGTGGCTGCGGAAGACGCTGCGCCTCCCGCCCGCCGACCGCCTGGAGGCCGAGCTGGCGCTGCTGGCCGACGCGCCCCCGCCGCCGCTGGAGGTGACCCCGGTGCTGCTGGGCGAGCGCCCGCCGCTCTCCGCCCGCGGCGAGGTCGCCACCATCGCGCGGATGGCGATGAGCACCACGCCAACGGAGATCTGGCGCGCCTGGCTGTGGGCGCTCGCCGCCCGCATCGCCGAGGCCGTGGACGCGGTGGAGCGCGAGTACGGCCGCGCGGACGAGATCGTCGCCAGCGGCGGCGCGCTGCACGCCTCGCCCGCGTTCCACGCGATCCTGGAGCGCACGCTCGGCCGCCCCCTCGCCCTCCGCGACAACGGCGACGAGACCGCGCGCGGCGCCGCGCTGGTGGCCCTGGAGCGCCTCGGCGCCGCCCCCTCGCGGCCCTGAATTCGCGGGGGACCTCGCCCCCGCGCGGACGCTGGATCGAGCCGACGCGCAACGTCAGCCGGGCTGATCGCGCAGGGACGTGCCCATCAATCAACCCTCTCCCGAAGTTGGGAGAGGGTGGCGAGCCCCAGCGAGCCGGGTGAGGGGTGGGCGCCGCGGCCGCCACCCCGTCCGCGTCGCACGTGGGACCGTGGGGCGAATCGATCGGCGGTGTCCCGATCTACCGTTGGTGCCGTAGAAGGCCCGCGTTGCATCACCCAACCTCAACCAGACCCGATCGATGTCCGACGGCAAGCCGTACGGCGGCGACCTCGACCAACTCTGCATCAACACCATCCGCACGCTGTCGATGGACGCGGTGCAGAAGGCCAACAGCGGCCACCCGGGCACGCCCATGGCCCTGGCCCCGCTGGCGTACGTGATCTGGACGCGGCACCTGCGCCACAACCCGCGCGACACGGCGTGGGTCGACCGCGACCGCTTCATCCTCTCCGCCGGCCACGCGAGCATGCTGCTGTACTCGCTGCTCTACCTCTCGGGCTACGGGCTGGAGCTGGACGACATCAAGAACTTCCGGCAGTGGGAGAGCAAGACCCCCGGCCACCCCGAGTACGGCCTGACCCGCGGCGTGGAGACCACCACCGGCCCGCTGGGGCAGGGGATGGCCAACGGCGTGGGGATGGCGATGGCCGAGGCGCACCTGGCGGCGCAGTTCAACACGCCGGAGCACGCGCCGATCGACCACCACGTCTACGCCATCTGCAGCGACGGCGACCTGATGGAGGGCGTGGCGGCCGAGGCGGGGTCGATGGCCGGCCACCTGAAGCTGGGCAAGCTGATCTACTTCTGGGACAACAACCACATCACGATCGAAGGCTCCACCGACCTGGCGTTCACCGAGGACGTGCTCGCCCGCTTCGAGTCGTACGGCTGGCAGACGGACACCATCGAGGACGCCAACGACCTGGAGGCGATCGACGCCGCCATCCAGCGCGCCAGGGCCGACCCGCGCCCGTCGATGATCGCGGTGAACTCGATCATCGGCTACGGCTCGCCCAACCGCGCGGGGAGCGAGAAGGCGCACGGCGAGGCGCTGGGCGAGGAAGAGGTGAAGCTGTCGAAGCAGCAGCTCGGCTGGCCGACCACCGACACCTTCTGGGTGCCGCGGGAGGCGCTGGACCACATGCGCGCGCTGGGCGAGCGCGGCCAGGCGCTGCAGGACGAGTGGAAGCGCCGCTACGACGCCTTCGCCGCCGCCGAGCCCGAGCGGGCGCAGCGGCTGACCGACGCGCTGGAGCGCCGCCTCCCCGACGGCTGGGCCGACGACATCCCCACGTTCAGCAAGGACGACAAGCCGCTGGCCACCCGCGCCGCCTCGGGGAAGGTAATCAACGCGATCGCGAAGCGCGTCCCCTGGCTGATGGGCGGCTCGGCCGACCTGGCGGGCTCGAACAACACCAACATCGACGGCGCCGCCAGCTACGAGGCGGGGAGCTACGAGGGGCGCAACCTGCACTTCGGCGTGCGCGAGCACTCGATGGGCTCGCTGATGAACGGGATGTCGCTGCATGGCGGGGTGCGCGTCTACGGCGCCACCTTCCTCATCTTCAGCGACTACATGAAGCCGCCGATCCGCCTGGCGGCGCTGATGGAGCAGCCCACCCTCTACGTCTTCACCCACGACTCCGTGGGCCTGGGCGAGGACGGCCCCACGCACCAGCCGATCGAGCAGCTCGCCTCGCTGCGCGCCGTCCCCGGCCTGGTGGACATGCGCCCGGGCGACGCCAACGAGACCGCCGAAGCGTGGCGCTTCGCGATGGAGTACACCGAGGGCCCCGTCTTCTTCTCCCTCACCCGCCAGGCGCTCCCCACGCTCGACCGCGACGTCTACGCGCCGGCCAGCGGCCTGCGGCAGGGCGCCTACGTGCTGGCGGAGGCGGAAGGCGAGCTGCGCGCGATCGTGATCGCCACCGGGAGCGAGGTGAGCGTGGCGGTGGAGGCGCGCGAGGCGCTGCAGGCCGAGGGGATCGGCACGCGCGTGGTGAGCATGCCGAGCTGGGCGCTCTTCTCGCGCCAGCCGCGCGCGTACCGCGACCAGGTGCTGCCGACGGCCGTGAAGGCGCGCGTGAGCATCGAGGCCGCCGCGACGATGGGGTGGGAGAAGTGGGTGGGCGGCGAGGGCCGCGCCATCGGCATCTCGCACTTCGGCGCCTCGGCCCCGGCCAAGGAGATCTTCAAGCAGCTCGGCCTGACCGCGGAGAACGTCGTCGCCAAGACGAAGGCCGTGCTCGGCCTGGGCAGCGAAGACGCCGGCGACGAAGCGGGCGAGGACGCGGCGGGCCCCGCGAAGCACGGGACGGACGAATAGCTTTCGCGCGCCCGGCGGGCATCGCCAGCTGCATTGCAGCATCGAGTGGGGCGTCGGGCGCAGGATGAGCCTGACCGCGCCATCGAAGTAGCCGCGAGCGAAGCGAGCCGAGGTCCCTCTGCCAGGTTGTTTTGGGAGAGGGACAGCCGCGAAGCGGCAGGGTGAGGGCCCGCGG
>DASQLJ010000175.1:0-6911 GCA_035630095.1 Longimicrobium sp. | reverse complement strand
AAGATCGGCGCGCAGCTCGTCGAGGCGATCCGCACGCACAACAACGTGAGCAAGCAGGCGGCGCGGCAGCGGGCGATCGAGCTGCTCGGGATGGTCGACATCCCGGAGCCGAGCGCGCGCGTGGACGCCTACCCGCACGAGTTCTCCGGCGGCATGCGCCAGCGCGCGATGATCGCCATGGCCGTGATCAACAACCCGGACGTGATCATCGCCGACGAGCCGACCACGGCCCTGGACGTGACGGTGCAGGCACAGATCCTGGAGAAGCTGATCGAGGTGAAGGACGCCGTCAACGCGGCGATCATCCTGATCACCCACGACCTGGGCGTGGTGGCCGAGACCTGCGACCGGGTGATCGTGATGTACGCCGGGCAGGTGTTCGAGGAGGGGCCGGTGGACGACGTCTTCCACGACCCCCAGAACCCCTACACCGAGGGGCTGCTGCGCTCCATGCCCAGGCTGGGCGAGGAGGTGGAGCGGCTGGCGGTGATCCCCGGCGTGGTGCCGGCGCCCACCAACTGGCCGGTGGGGTGCCGCTTCCACGAGCGCTGCCCCTACGGGTGGGAGAAGACGGAGAAGGAGGCGCCGCCGCTCTTCGACATCGGCCCCGGGCGCAAGAACAAGTGCTGGCTGGTGAAGTACCCCGAGCGCCGCGAGGAGGTGGTGCGCGCGGGCGGCGGCTTCACCCCCGCCGGCGCGGTCACCGGCACCGGGGCCGCCACGCCCGTGGCCGGGTCGCCGGGCACGGGCGCGGAGGAGGTGGCGCCGTGAGCACGCCGGACGGACGCACCCCCGCCGGCGGCCGCGGGGCGGGCGACGGCCACGTGAGCCCCGGCGGCGAGTCGCCGATCGGCCGCCCGCCCGCCGAGGGGCTGGTGGGCGAGGGGGTGACGCACCCCTTCACCGCCGACGCGCGCCCCGGCCAGGGCGACGCGATCGACCGCGTCCCCGAGCGGCCGGAGCGCCGCGAGCTGGCCCCCGCCAAGGGCGACAGCGACCTGCGCGGCCAGACCCCCGACGACATGGAGCCGCCCGACGACGCGCTCCTGGTGGTGCGCGGGCTCAAGAAGTACTTCCCGATCCGCAAGGGCCTGTTCAACCGCCACGTGGGCGACGTGAAGGCGGTGGACGGCGTCAGCTTCTTCCTGCGCAAGGGCGAGACGCTGGGGATGGTGGGCGAGTCGGGGTGCGGGAAGAGCACCACCGGCCGCGCGCTGCTGAACCTGATCGAGCCCACCGCGGGGGCGGCGCTGTTCAGCGGGCGCAACATCTTCGAGATGGACAAGGGCGAGCTGCGGCGGCTGCGGCGCAAGGCGCAGATCGTCTTCCAGGACCCGTACAGCTCGCTGAACCCGCGGATGACCGTGGGCGACATGATCCGCGAGGTGCTGTCGATCCACAACCTGGCGAAGGGGCAGAAGGCGCAGGACCGGGTGGCCGAGCTGCTGGCCGTGGTGGGGCTGCGCCCCGAGCACGCCGTGCGCTACCCGCACGAGTTCTCGGGCGGGCAGCGGCAGCGGCTGGGGATCGCGCGGGCGCTGGCGGTGGAGCCCGAGCTGATCGTGTGCGACGAGCCGGTGAGCGCGCTGGACGTGTCGGTGCAGGCCCAGGTGATCAACCTGCTGCAGGACCTGCAGACCCAGTTCGGGCTGAGCTACCTGTTCATCGCGCACGACCTGAGCGTGGTGGAGCACATCTCCGACCGCGTGGCGGTGATGTACCTGGGGCGCATCGTGGAGCTCTCGGAGAGCGGCGAGCTGTACCGCAACCCGCTGATGCCCTACACGCAGGCGCTCCTCTCGGCCGTGCCGATCCCCGACCCGCGGGCCAAGCGCACCCGCATCACGCTGGAGGGCGACGTCCCCTCGCCGGCCAACCCGCCCAGCGGCTGTCCGTTCCACCCGCGCTGCCAGCACCCGCTCAAGGACCAGGACTGCGCCGAGATCGTCCCGCCGCTGGCGGACAAGGGCGGCGGGCACTTCGTGGCGTGCATCAAGGTGCCGCTGGGCGCCGGCGGCCCCGCGGGCGGCGGCCTCCCCGTCCTCCCGCAACGGCCCGACTGGCACGGGATGCTCTCCGACCGCATGCCGGCCGGGCCGCGCCCGCCGGAGACGCCCGCCGCGGACTGAGCCGCCGACGTCCCAGGACGCACGCGCGGCCGCCCGGGAGATCCCGGGCGGCCGCGCCTCGTTCCGGCACCTGGGCGCGGCCGTCCGCTCCATCCGGCCCCGGGCCAGGCAACGTTTCCTCTTGCGGGTATTGACGGCTATTGTGAATGGAAGCCGGTCAGTGGTAAGATGGATGAACCGCAGCGTTGCGGCTCATCCATCCCGCTTCAAGGAGACCCCATGAAGAAGCTCAAGCTCGACCTCGACCAGATCGAGGTCCACTCGTTCGACGCGGGGGAGAAGGGCCGCGGGGGGACCGTGCACGCCCACACCTACACCTACCAGAGCGGCATCGAGTGCGAGCCCACGGGCATCCAGTACTCGTGCTACTCGTGTCCCGCACCGCCGCGTTGCGACGTCCAGCCGTGGTCGTCCTACTGCTGAGGCACGGCACGACCGCTCGGGTGAAGCAAGCGGACTGAGGCAGATGGTGCATCGACACGAGCGGGTTGCCCGGAACCACCGGGCGGCCCGCTCGTCTGTCGATCTCGACTTCTGACCGACCATACGGAGTCCGAAAAGACGGTGCCGGGGCCCAAAACGGAAAAGCCGGATGCGGGCGTGTCCCTCCGCTGCGCTCCGGGCCGGGCTTCGCGCGCCGTAGGCAACGATACCGCCGTTGCCAACGGCGCCGAGCCGCCGGCGCGCCATGGCCCCGCTCGTTCCCGGGACATCGACACGGGCGCGCCGGCGTCTCGGCCCTCCGGGCGCGAATCCCTCACGCAACCGCCGCTCGCGGAACGGAGTTCGTGGGATCCGTATCCTACCCGATCACCAGGCGTCGTTCGGAGATCGGGCTTGCCACGATTTCTCACAGAAGACCACGGAGAAAAAACTCTGTGTCCTCTGTGTCCTCTGTGTCCTCTGTGTCCTCTGTGTCCTCTGTGAGAGCCAGATCAGGCTGGAACCAGAGCGATGCCTGGGAAAGCAGTGTCACCTGGAGCGGTGGCAGAGGAACCATCGGGACGCCCGGTGGGGAGGTTCGATTGCCTCGTGGATCCCCATGCATCGCGTGGCTGGCACGTACGATGCGGCCCGACGTATCTTTCCCAGGACGGCGGGAAACGGGCCGCGGCCACGGCCGGAGAGCTGTGACGCGGCGCGGGACGGATCGTCTATCCAGTTGGACGATCTCTCTTTTGCAGGCGCCCCGTGATGAGCAACGAACGCATCCACGCGTACCTCGACGGCGATCTGCCGCCGGAGGCGCTGACCGCCCCCGAGCGCGCCGAAGCGCAGGCGCTCGAAGCCGCGCTGCACGCGGCCTCGGCGCAGCTGCGCGCCACCGCCGCGCCCGACCTGTCCGCGCGCGTGATGGCCGCGCTGCCGCCCGCCGCGCCGCAAAAGGCGCTGTCGCCGCTCGCCGGCGCGCTGGCGTGGCTGTGGAACCCGCGCCCGGTGCGGCTCACGGTGCGCCCGGCATACGGGCTGGCGTTCGCCGGGCTCGCCGCGGTGGCGCTCACGCAGTGGCCGTCGCCCGCGCGCGTGGAGCCGGACGGAAGGACCGCGGTGGTGGCCGCGCCCGCGCCGCCGCCGGTGTACGTGCAGTTCCGCGTGCGCGTGGCCGACGCGAGCTCGGTGCGGCTGGCCGGCACCTTCACCGGGTGGAAGCCCGCCTACGCGCTGAAGCAGACCGGCTCGGGCGAGTGGACCGCGCTGGTGCCGCTGCAGCCCGGCGTGCATGACTACGCCTTCGTGGTGGACGGCGACCGCTGGATCGCCGACCCCAACGCGGCACAGGTGGACGACAGCTTCGGCGGGACCAACAGCCGTATCTCGCTCCCCCCCATCGGATCGTCGTGACCCTTCGCTCGACCCTGCTGGCCCTGGTCACCGCCTCGCTTCTCGTTCCCGCCGCGCTGAACGCGCAGGGATGGGCGGTGCAGGCGGCGGCCGGGCGTGCCCTGTCGGACCCGGTTTCGGCGCGGGTGGCCAGTAACGTGGCGTCGCTGGGCGTGGAGTACGCCGACAGCGCGGCCCGCTGGCTTTACCTGACGGCGGGCTCGGCGCTGGGCGGCGAGGCGCCCGCGTGGCTGGCCGGGGGCGTGGGGACCTGGCTGGGGATCGACCGCGGCGAGTGGACGCTGGGCGCGTCGCTGGGCGCGCACGGCTACGGCTTCGGCAGCGCCGACAGCGTGCGCGCGGGGGGCGGCGCCTCGGTCGAGGTGATGCCCACCTTCACCCTCGCGCGCGGGCCGCTGCGCGCGGAGCTGTCCAGCGGCGTGGTGGCCGCCGGCGAATTCGGCTCCGACTCGCTTACCCTGGGCACGCGCGCGGTGAGCGAGTCGGCGGCGAGGCTGATCGGCGCGCTGGCGCCGGGGGTGGAGCTGAGCGGCGAGGCGCGGTACCTGCACTCGGAGGACGGGGGCTTTCCGTACGCCGGCGCGGCGCTGCAGGGCCAGCACGGCCGGTACACGGCGTGGGCCTACGCGGGGCAGTGGCTGAAGAGTGATTTCCCCGCGCCGAAGACGGCGTACGGCGTGGGCGCCGGCGTGCGCTTCCGCCGCACGCGGCTGGAGGCGGGGGTGCGGCAGGAGCCGGTGGACCCCGTGTACCTGGGCACGCCGCGGCGCTCGTGGACGGTGCGGCTCAGCCAGGGCTTCGGCCCGGTGCCGCGCGCGCGGTGGAACGCGGCCGAGCTGCCGGCGCCGTCGCTCGCGCCGGTGGTGGAGAACGGGGTGGCGGTGTTCCGGCTCCCCCGGGCGTCGTACCCGCGGGCACCCGTGCTGATGGGCGACTTCACCCGCTGGAAGCCGCTGGCGATGGGGGCGGCGGACGGCTTCTGGACCGTGTCGGTGCGGCTGCCGGCCGGCGCCCACCACTACACCTACCGGGTGGCCGGCGGCACCCTGCTGGTGCCGCCTGGGGTGCCCACGGTGGACGACGGGTTCGGCGGGGTGTCGGCCGTGTTGGTCGTTCCATGAGCCGCCATACTGTGACGCCGCCGGGACGTCGAGCGTCCTTCCGGGTGGATGGACGCCGCGGGTTCCCTGGAGACTGGATGATGAGACGCGTTATCCTCACCGCCGTGCTGCTGCTGTCGCCGCTCTCGTGGGCGGCGGCGCAGGGCAATCCGGCGCGGAGGATCGAGGCGGCGCGGCAGCGGGCGGCGCAGGCGGGGATCCCCGTGGCGCTGCTGGACGGCAAGGTGGCCGAGGGGCGGGCCAAGAGCATCCCCGAAGAGCGCATCGCCGCCGCGGTGGAGCGGCGGCTGGCGTCGCTGGAGCGTGCCCGCGCCGCGATGACCGCCGGCACCCGCCCGCCCGCCGTGACCGCCGCCGACCTGACCGTGGCCGCCGACGCGCTGGACGCCGGGGTGGACCCCGCCGTGGTGGGGCGCGTGGCGCAGTCCGCCGCGGCCGACCGGCGAGCGGTAGCGATCGCCGTGCTCACGGAGCTGGTGAAGCAGGGGCTCTCGTCCGAGCAGGCGCTGGCGCGGGTGACCGCGGCGCTGGCCAACGGCCCCGAGGCGCTCCGGCAGCTACCCGGCGAAGCGCGGTCCAACGCGAACGGGCGCGGCAACGCGGGCGGGGCGCGGCGCGGCCCGCCCGAGGGGCGCGGGTCCGCGAACCCCAACGCGCACGGCGGCCGCGGAAACGCCGGCGGGGGCCCGCCCGCCTCCGTGCCCGGCCCGCGCGGAAAAGGGCGCGGCCGCGGCGGCGGGCAGGGAGGCGGCAAGCCCTGACGCGCGACTCCGTTGATCGGGGGAATTTTCATGGACGCCGCCTCCCCGGGTGGCGCTCGCTGTTTCCAGGGCCGAAACGGGGCACACGAGTTACGTTTTCGCGAGTGCGCGAAGCCCGGCCCGGAGCGCAGCGAAGGGACACGCCCACATCCGCCGTTTTCGTGGCCGGCCCCGGCACCCACTTTTCGGACTCCCGGATGATCCGGAACCGGGAATCGGCGCACGGGCGGAGGTCACGGGCCCGCCTCCCGAACGAAACCGGTGCGGGGGTGTACCGGTGCTGGGAATCACCCCCTGTTCCGGCCCGAAACGAGAATGATCGAGCTCACCGACACCGCGCGACAGAAGATCGGCACCCTGGTGGACGCGGAGATGGTACGCTCTCCCGCGCTGCGCATCGGGCTGGCCGAGGGCGACGCGCCGCGCAGCCCGTGGGAGCGCAGCTACGCGATCTCGCTGGTGGAGCGTGAAGACAAGCAGAAGACGGAGATCGCCATCAACGTGGACGGCATCCGCGTGCTGCTGAACCTGGACACCAGCAACCTGCTGAGCGGCGCCACCATCGACTGGGACGAGAGCGCCGGCGGCTTCAGCGTGGAGACGCCGCAGCCGAAGCGCCCGCCCACGCCGATGAACGCCAACCCCGGCGTGAGCGGCCCGCTCGCCGACCGCATCCAGCGCGTGCTGGACGAGCTGGTGAACCCCCGCATCGCGGCGCACGGCGGCGCGGTGGAGCTGGTGGACGTGGCCGACGACACCGTGTACGTGCGGATGAGCGGCGGCTGCCAGGGATGCAGCGCCAGCGCCGCCACCCTGCGCATGGGCGTGGAGCGCATGGTGAAGGACGAGGTCCCCGAGGTCCGCGAGATCGTGGACCTCACCGACCACGAGGCGGGCGTCACGCCGTACTACTGAGCGGGCGGACTTCCAGTCGCCCCACGAAAGCGGGCCGGGATCACGATCCCGGCCCGCTTCGTCTTCATACGGAGCGCGAAAAGTCGGTGCCGGGGCCCGGAACGAACCGCCGGGTGCGGGCGTGTCCCTCCGCTGCGCTCCGG
>DASQLJ010000174.1:0-12201 GCA_035630095.1 Longimicrobium sp. | reverse complement strand
TGAGGAACCCCCCCGACGGGTTGTTGAACCCCGCGGCCGAGAACTGCGTGAACCCCGACGGCATGGTGAAGGTGCCCGCAAACCTCGTCCCATCCGTCGCGCCCCCCCCCGCCTTCAGGTGCGGCACCGCCTCGTCCAGGTACTGCGCGGCCCGCGCATACATCTCCGCCTGTGTCTTCATCGGCGCCGGCGGGGCGAGCGGGTCCTCGTTCACCTCGGTGGGCCCGAACTGGTGCAGGGACGCAATGATCAGCATGTCGTTGCCCATCAGGGTCAGCGCGAACCCGCGCAGCGCCTCGCGCTGCGCGTTGTTGTACTCGTTCGCGCCCACCTTGTCGATCGCCGTCAGGATGATCTGCCCCTGGGCGATGGTGCCGTACGGGTTGCTGTAGTCGTGGTTCCCCGCGAAGCTGGACGGGTCGATCGCCCCCGTGACCAGCTCGTTGATGTACCGCGACTCGTTGGGGTCGAGGTAGTACCCCTCCTTGCCCACGATCCCCGCGAAGCGCACACGGTTGGCCGCGTCGCGCCGCGCGTTCTGGAGAAGCCCCGCCGAGGCGGCGTTCACCAGGGTCGCGTTGGGGTTGTTGATCAGGTCGCCGGTGCTGGCACGGTTGAAGTCGGGCACGCCGATGTCGCTGCACGCACCGGCCGCCATGGCGGCCGCGAGCATCGACACGCCCGCCGCGCGGCGGCGGGTCTGCTTTAGAAAGCGCATATGCATCCTCAGAACACGAGGTTGAGGCCGAGCCAGAACGTGCGGCTGGGCGGGAACGGAGTCACGTCCTGGTTACGGCCGGCCGACACGTTGCCGAAGTTGCTGACCTCGGGGTCGTACCCCGAGTAGTCGGTCCACGTGGCCACGTTGCGCGACGACAGCTGGAGCTGCGCGCTCGACACGCGGCGGCCCAGCAGTCGGGTCGGCACGTCGTAGCTCAGCGCGAGCTCGCGCAGCTTCACGAAGCTGGCGTCCTCCACGTACACCGGCACGTTGCGCGGGCTGGCGAACAGGTACAGCCGCTCCTCGCCCGACAGGCAGGTGGTGCCGCACTTCGCGAAGTCGCGCGACTCGGTGAGGTTGCCGGCGGCGTCGCGCGCCAGGCTGGCCGGGGCCAGGAAGTCGGGCGACGTGTGCGCCTCGTCGAAGTAGTTGCGGGTCAGGTTCACCACCAGCCCGCCGCTGCTCCAGTCGAACAGCGAGCCCAGGGTGAAGCGGCCCACCTTGACGTCGTTCTGGAAGCCCATCTGGAACGACGGCTCGCTCTCGCCGATCGGCGCCACGATCAGCGCGCCGGCGGCGTCGCGCCCGTTGTTGGCGAACACCGTGGTGGGCGAGAAGCCCTCGCGCACCCGGTAGCTGCCGAACGAGTTGCCGAACGAGTTGCCGGCGCTGAACTCGGGCACCGGGAGCTCGGTGATCTTGGTGCGGTTGCGCGTGAAGGTGGTGTTGGTGTTCCACGCGAACATGCCGCGCTGCAGCAGCGTGGCCTGCAGCGAAACCTCCTGGCCCACGCTGCGCATCACGCCGCCGTTGAACGTCTCCGACAGGTAGCCGGTGCTCTGCGCCAGCGAACGCGTGAGCAGCAGGTCGGTGATGTTGCGGCGGTACATGGTGAAGGTCAGCTGCGCGCGCGAGTCGAACAGCGTGGCATCGAACCCGCCCTCGAGCTCGGTCACGCGCTCGGGGCGCAGGTCGTCGGCGCCGATGCTGCCGGTGATCGCGAGGTTGGGTCTGCCCTCGATGTTGGCCACCGACAGCGGGGTGTACTTCTGCCCGTACAGCGGCTCGTTGCCGCTGGCGCCGTACGCCGCGCGGAACTTGAGCTGGTCGACGATCGAGAACGAGTTGGGCAGGGTGAAGGCGGCCGCCGCCTTCGGGTAGTAGTACATCTGGTCGACGTCGGCGTTGTTGCTGCTGCGGTCGCCGCGCACGCTGCCGGTCAGCGAGAGCATCTCGTTGAAGAGCAGGAGCTCTTCCTGGATGTAGCCGCCCGCGTCGCGGGTGCGCTGGCGCGAGCCGCTCACCGCCTGCACCGCCGAATTGTAGGGCAGGTTCAGGCTGCCCATCAGGAAGCGGCCGGTCACCTGGGTCAGGTTCAGGTCACGGTCCTCGAACTGCACGCCCGCCGAGGTGGTCGCCGAGAAGTTGCTCGTCTCGGGCTTGAACGAGTGCACCAGGTTGAGGTTGGTGTTCACGTTCAGGTTGTTGCCGCCGCCCGACACCGAGGTGCCGGGGGTGCCCGGGTCGGTCGGGGTGGGGCCGAACGGCTGCAACTGGATGTTCGGCGGGAAGTACAGCCGGTTGTTCTGGTTGAAGTAGTCGGCGCCGGCCGTGCCCACGAAGCGCAGCGCGTGCGCGCCGCGGTTCATCAGGTCCACGTTCAGGTTCACCGACCCGATCACGCGCCAGACGTCCTCGTTGTTCTTCGACATCTCCGACGTCTCCAGCGGGTTGCTGTCGGAGAACGGGTTGCGCGGGTAGACGCCGTTGGTCGGCTGGTAGCTGAAGAAGCTGGGCGTGAACGAGATGGCGCTCACGTAGCTGGCGCTGGTGTTGTCGTTGCCGGTCACGCCGCGGGCGGCCACCGAGTGCACCACGTTGGTGCTGGCCGAGATGCGGGCGCGGCGGCCCAGCGTCTGGTTCAGCGACAGGTTCATCGCCTGCTTGAGGTACCCCGTGTTCGCGGCGATCCCCTGGTCGTTCTGGATCAGCCCCGACGCGTAGTACTGCGTGCTCTCGCTGCCGCCGCTCACGCTGAGCGACGTCTCGCTCTGCGGCGCCTTGCGGCCGAACACCTGGCGCTCCAGGTCGAAGGTGCCCTTGGGGCTGCCGTCGGCGTTGAAGTAGGTGCTGGTGCAGCGGTTGCTTACGGCGCAGCTGGCCGCGGTGCTCACGAGGCCCGCGTCCTCGGCCTCGGCGGCCGTGAAGGGGCGCACACCGATGGTGTTCGAGATCTCGGCGTAGCCCACGCGCTGGCTGAACGAGTAGCGCGGCGCGCCGGCACGGCCGCGGCGGGTGGTGATCACCACCACGCCCGCCGCCGCGCGCGACCCGTAGATCGAGGCGGCCGAGGCGCCCTTCAGGATCTCGACGTTCTCGATGTCGTTGGGGTTCAGGTCCGCGATGCGGTTGACCACCGCGTCCTGGTTCGAGCTGTTGGTGCCGATCGCGCTGGCCGCGCGCGAGATCGCGTTCTGGCCGCCGGGGATGCCGACGTCGCTCACGATCACGCCGTCCACCACGTACAGCGGCGTGCTGTTGCCGGTGAGCGTGGTGGCGCCGCGCAGGCGGATCTGCACGCCGCCGCCGGGGGCGCCCGAGTTGGTGCGGATGGTGGCGCCGGCCACCTTGCCCTGCAGCGCCCGGTCGAGCGTCTGCGCCGGCGCGTTGCCCACCAGCATGCGGTTGTTGATTACCGCCACGTCGTGGGCCAGGTTCTCGCGGCGCACCGCCGTCGCCTGGCCGGTCACCACCACGGTCTCCAGGCCCAGCGCGTCGGTCTCGAGGCGCACGGCCACCGAGCTCTGCCCGGCGGGGACGGTGACCTCGCGGGCGCGGTAGGTCAGCGCCGCCACCCGCAGGCGGGCCTCGCCCACACCCACGGGGATGGCGAAGCGGCCCTGCGCGTCGGTGCGCACGCCGCGGTTGGTTCCGAGCACGCTGACGGCGGCGCCGCCGATGCCTTCACCGTTGGGTCCGGTCACCGTGCCGGTGACCTCGCGCTGCTGCGCGTTCGCGCTCTGCGCCCCGAACGGGAGCGCCAGCGCGAGTAGCACCCACAACATCCTCTTCAACATGCGACCTCCAGCTGCTGGGTTGAATGACGATTCCGACTGCGATTGGGCATGGGGGAGGGTTCATCTCCTCGCGAGGGTGAGAATCATGCGGCGGCGCGCGCCGCGGGGATCGGGACGGGTATGCAGGAACGGGCGCGAGGCCCGTGGCTGTGCTGGGTCGCAGAGAAGAGGTGCGGTTTCGGACCGCGGTGTGTCTGTCGGGGGCGCGGGCGGAACGTGCGGCGGCGCCGGGACCGCTCCCGTGGGGGAGCGGAAGCCCAGGATGGCGCCCTGCTTCGGATCGTGTGAACCCCGGTATCATACAGTCCGCCCGTGTCCGCGTAAAGACTTACCGTTGCTGCCACTCCTTTCACGCACTCTTGCGCCCGGCCGTCCAGGGCGGCCCTCCGCCGGGCGGCTTGACCGCCGCGCACCCGCGGGCGCATCGTGTGCCCGCCGCGGTGTCGCGGCTCCATCTTCGTCCAGCCACCGTCCCGATGACCGAAACCCCTCCTCCGCCCTCCGCCGCCCCGTCGCAGGCCGCCGGGCTCCGCCGCGTGCTGCGCGAGCTCACCCGGCTGCACGCGCTGCGCGACCGGGTGCGGGTGGGCGCGTGGGGGCTCACCC
Source organism: Longimicrobium sp. (assembly GCA_035630095.1). Classification (GTDB taxonomy): domain Bacteria; phylum Gemmatimonadota; class Gemmatimonadetes; order Longimicrobiales; family Longimicrobiaceae; genus Longimicrobium. The sequence goes on along the minus strand of DASQLJ010000174.1, from coordinate 7,797 downwards.
CCAGCGGCGCGCACGCGATGGAGGTGCTGGCCGAGCGCGGCGCGCTGTCGCTGAACGCGCTGGCCGGCGAGCTGTTCGTGGACAAGAGCACCGCCTGCCGGATCGTGGGGCTGCTGGAGGACCGCGGCCACGTGGCGCGGCGGGCCGACCCGCGCGACGGCCGCGCGATCCAGGTGGAGCTCACCCCCGGCGGGCGCGCGCTGGAGGCCCGCCTGCGCCTCGAAGCCGTCGGCGAGGCCGAGGCGGCGCTGGCCGGGCTCGCGCCGGGCGAGCGTGACGGCGCGCTCGCCTTCCTGCGCCACCTGGCCCGCGTCTCGGCAGGTGAAGGCGGGGGGACTGATCGGCCGGGTGATCAGGAAGAGGACGAATGACGGCGGGAGATCGTGACGCGGCGCGACAAATCGGTTCAGCGTCCTGAGCCCTGATTCCACCTTGCAGGGACTTGCCCGGGACGGACATCCAAACTGAATGCCTCACGCAGAGCAGCAGAGGAGCACAGGAACACCGTCGTTCCCTGCTCCTCTGCTGCTCTGCGTGAGATTTTTCCTGGTGGCGTCGACCGACACGCGGGTACGAGAGATCCACGACGAACGAGCGCTGCCGATTCCGCCGGCAGCGCTCGTTCGTTCGTCATCGCCCTTTCCCTTCGATCATCGTCGGCCGGGAGCCTCAGAGCAGGCCGCGCTGCTTCACCTCGAGGTAGCGGTTGACGACGTTGGGGACGGCGTCGGTGGGGCGCGAGTCGGCGATGAGCACGCCGCCGCGCTGCATCTGCGCCAGCGCGGCGGCGCGCGCCTGCAGCAGCTCCTCGGCGGCGGCGCGGCGGTAGACGTCGGCCACGGTCTTCGCGGGGCGCTGGGCGGTGGCTTCCAGGTCGGGGTTGCGGATGGCCACGGCGATGGGCAGGTGGCGCGACGCCGCCTTCCCCAGGTGCGCCACCAGCGCCGACGACGCCTGCATGTCGATGATGTCGGTGAAGGCCACCAGCAGCGAGCGGCGGCGGAGCTGCTTGGCCAGGTAGGTGAACGCCGCGGGGTAGTTGGGCTCCACCATCCGCGCGTGCACGCTCCCCAGCGCCTCGGCCAGCGTGCTGATGGCGTTGCGCGACGGCGGGATGTACTGCTGCACCCGGTCGGCGAAGACGAGGAGGCCGACCAGGTCGCCGTGCAGCGAGGCCACGTCGGCCAGCAGCAGCGCGGCGGTCAGCGCGTAGTCGATGCGCTCGCGCTCGCCCACCTTCTCGGTCATCATCCGCCCCGCGTCCACCAGCATCACCACGTTCTGCCGGCGCTCGGCCTCGTACTGCCGCACGATCAGGCGCGAGCGGCGGCCGCTGGCCTTCCAGTCGATGGTGCGCGGGTCGTCGCCGCGCACGTACTCGCGCAGCGACTCGAAGGAGCCGCCCTCGCCGCGCTGGCGCACGGGGCGCAGGCCGGCCTCGCGCAGGCGGTTGTGCAGCCCCAGCAGCCGGTAGCGCCGCACCTCGAGGATGCCGGGGAGCACGCGCAGCGGGTCGGACCGGTAGACGCGCCGCTGCCGCCATGCCAGCCCCAGCGGCCCCAGCACGCGCACGTGCACGTCGCCGTACTCGGCGTCGCCGCGGCGGTCGGCGCGCACCTCGTACTGCACGGTGGCGTCGCGGCCGGGCGCCACCACCACCTCGCGCACGTCGTCGCCCTGCCGCGCCAGGATCTCGGGGAGGTCGTCGGTCACGCGCACGCGGGCGGAGAGCGTGCCGCGGTTCTCCACCAGCAGCGTCTCGCGCGCGGCGGCGCCCAGGGAGATGCGCTGCGGCGCGCGCCGCTCGATGCGCAGCTGCGGCGCGGGCGCCCACAGCGCGTCGGCCAGGAACGCCAGCAGCAGCAGCAGGTCCACGGCCGCCGCCGCCACGCCGCTCACCAGGAAGAGCAGCGAGGCGGCGGCCAGGAGGTACAGGAACCGCTTGCTGGGAAGTGCGTTCACCGGCTGCGTCGGCGGAGGGTCATGCGCGCTGGTTCGGGTGCGCCGTCGCGGAGGACGGACTCGGGTGCGGCCGCGTCGCCATCTCCCCCGATCGCCCCTGCCCTGTTCGGGTCGCGGGAGACCGGGAGCGGCGCGGCGTCTTCATCTCCGGAACACGGGAGATGACGGATGGTGGACCGGGCCTATCGCGGCGCGGGGAGCGTCTGCAGGAGCGCGCGCAGGCGGTCGTCCACGCGCTGGCCCTCCACCTCGGCCTCGGGGGTCAGCATCACGCGGTGGCGCAGCACGGGGGTGGCGAGCTGCTTCACGTCGTCGGGGGTCACGAAGTCGCGGCCGCTCAGCAGCGCCTCGGCGCGCGCGGCCAGGAACAGCGCCACGCCGGCGCGCGGGCTGGCCCCCAGCGCGAAGCTGGGCTCCTCGCGGGTGGAGCGGACGATGCGCGTGACGTAGTCGCGCACGCTGGGCTCCACGTGCACCGCCGCCGTGCCCTGCCGCAGCGCCGCCAGGTCGCCCGCGCTGAGGATCGGCTGCACGCCGTAGCTCTCGGGCCGGTCGGCGCTGAAGCCGTCGGCGTAGCGGTCGAGGATCGCCCGCTCCGCGTCGGCCGGGGGGTAGGGGATGTCGATCTTGAGCAGGAACCGGTCGAGCTGCGCCTCGGGGAGGGGGTAGGTCCCCTCGTACTCCACCGGGTTCTGCGAGGCGAAGACGGTGAAGCCCACCGGCAGCGGCCGCGTCTTCCCGTCCACCGTCACCTGCCGCTCCTGCATCGCCTCCAGCAGCGCCGCCTGCGTCTTGGCGGGCGCGCGGTTGATCTCGTCGGCCAGCAGCAGGTCGGTGAAGAGGGGGCCGGGGTGGTAGACGAACTCCTTCTTCAGCTCGTGAGCACGTTCACGCCCACCATGTCGGTGGGCATCAGGTCGGGGGTGAACTGCACGCGCCCGAAGCGCAGGTCCATCGCCAGCGCCAGCGAGCGGATCGCCAGCGTCTTGGCGGTGCCGGGCACGCCTTCCAGCAGCGCGTGGCCGCCGGCCAGCAGCGCCACCATCATCTGGCGCAGCATGTCGTCCTGCCCCAGCACCACGGTGCCCAGGCGCTCCAGCACCTGGTGGGCCCGCTCGGCGCTCGCGGGGGGAGCGGTGGGGATCCCCGGCGTCACGATGCTCACGTTTGCTTGACCTCGTCCATGTAGCGGTCCACGTCGCGCGAAAGCACCAGCAGGTCGGCGCCGCGCCCCTTCTTCCATTCCTCTTCCAGCGCCCGCGCCGCGCCCCCCGCCGTGGGGTGCGCGGCCAGGCGGTGCAGCATCGCGCCCTCGTCCGCCGGGGTGTGCGCCGCGCGCCGGCCCAGCCGCCGCGCGAGCCCGGCCAGCAGCAGCCGCCGCGCCGTGTCGCGCGCGCCGGCCTGCTGGTACGCGCCGGCCAGCGCCTCCACGTGCTCCAGCGGCGAGCGGCGGCGCAGCGGCGGCGGCGGCAGCGGCGCCCCGAAGCGCCGGCCGAACAGGAGGAGCAGCCCCAGCAGCGCCACCGTCACCTGGAGCGCCGCGTGCCCCCAGCGGTCGCCCAGCAGGAAGCGCACGGTGCCGCGCACCACGCCGGCGCCGCTCTCGAAGCCGTGGTGGTACTCGTCGAACCAGAGCGGCTTCCCGCCGGCCGCGTCGGCGGCGGTGCGCACGAACAGCGTGGCCGCGCGGCTGGTCTTCATCCGCCCGTTCACCAGCGGCAGCGCGTCGCTCCAGGCGATCACGCGCCCCTTCCCCATGCGGAAGTCCACCACCACCGGCGTGCGCTGGCTGGCCGCCAGCACGGTGGCGCCGCGCAGCGACCGGGACTCGGGCGCGAAGCCGCGGCGGAAGCCGTCCACCGTGCCCACGCCCTCGGTGAGGCGCCCGGTCTCGGCGGTGGCGACGCGGCCCGCGCCGCGCACGTCGGCCGCCATCACCAGGGTGTCGCGGCCCAGCGCCACCAGCTTCAGCCCCAGCGTGTCGAGCGCGTCCTCGGCCCCGCGGAAGCCGCCGGCGGCGCGGGCGGCGTAGATCAGCGTGCCCCCGCCGCGAACCCACTGCGCCAGCGCGTGCACCTCGGCGTCGGAGGGGTCCATCGAGGGCGCCAGGACGGCCATCGGCCCCTGCAGCGGCGCCGCGTCCACGAACGGCTCCATCCGCCGGGCCACGGGCATCTTCAGCTCGCGCAGCGTTTCGATCAGCGCGCGGGCGCCCAGCGGGGTGCTCAGGTAGGTGGACGGGCGCGGGTCGTAGGCGCCGCCCTGGGCGCGCGTCCCCGTGAGCAGCGCCAGGGCCACGATCAGGACGATCAGCGCCACCAGGACGATGGCGTCGCGGCGGCTACCCACGGGCGGCTCCGTCGGCGGCGGTCTTCAGCCGCTCCCACCCATCGCTGTCCAGCTCGCGCCCGCCGAAGGCCACCGGCTCGAACAGGCGCAGGAACCCGCCCAGCGTGCGTGCCGCCTCGGGATTCTTGCGGGCCTCGCGGCGGTAGTCGCCGGGCGTCTTGCTGGCGTCGAAGCGCACGGCGCCGAGCGCGTCCAGCCGCAGCAGGAGCGCCTGGTAGAGCGCGGCGGCCGCCTCGCGCAGCCTCCCCTCGGCGGCCAGGCGCGCGGCCTCGGCGTTCCAGTCGGCGATCCCGCGGGGCTTCCGCGGGCCGGCCGCCTTCACGTCGTCCTTGCCGTGGTCTCCGCGGCGGGCCACCTGCACCGCGGTCCACACGATGTGCCCCACCAGCGCCAGCAGCGCCACCACCAGCCACGCGATCACGATCCAGAACACCACCGGGTTCGTGAGGCGCAGGTCGCGGAGCCACGACAGGTGCTCGCCGAGCCACGCCAGCGCCCGGCCCACGCGCGCCATCAGCCACTCCTGCCAGGTGTGGCGCTCCTGGAACTCGGGGCGCGCGTACACCTGCGCCACGGCGTTCTGGATCTCGGCGGCGGTGGGGATGCGGTCGGCCACGTCACCCACCCCGCGCGCGGGGCGCGGCCAGGCCGGCGGGTGCCGTGCGGACGGTGGCGGCGCGGTGGATCACGTCGGGCGATGCGGGGTGAGGCGGCGGGAAAGCGCCGCGGGAGCGAGCCGTCCCGCGGCGTTCCGGCGCGGGGCGCGAAAGGTTACCGGTACGCGTGGAGCGTGTCAATTCGGGATGGATCGATCAACCGCGCGATGCGGCGCAGGCGCCCCGGAGGACGCCCGCGCCGGAACATCGGATGCGGATCGCGTCCGCTGCCCGGGTTCCGCCAGCGCACGCGGCGCCGACGATCCATCGACCGAAAGTCAGACCGGGTCGGGATCCGCGGGCGGCTGCCCGGACGCGCCACCCTTCCGCCACCGATCCTCCGGCGGGGTGTCTCCACCCTCCACGTGGCCTGGAACGTCGGGCGCGGGCGTCTCCGGGGCGCCCGGGTGGCCGAATCCGCCGACGCCGGGCGAATCCGGGCTCGCGGGAGCGTCCGGGGAGCCGCCGGAGCCCGGGTAACCGTACGCCGGTCCGCCCCCGTAGGCCGGGCCGCCCTGGTAACCCGATCCGCCCTGGTACGCGGGACCACCCTGGTAGGCCGGACCGCCCGTGTAGCCGGGGCCGCCGGCGTACGGGGCGCCGCCCGCGGCGTAGCCGGGAGCGCCCTGGTTGTTGAGCGACTCGGCCATCATCTGCACGTCGAGCGCTTCGGTGCGGACGCGGCGGTCGTAGTACAGCAGCACGGTGCAGCCCAGCGAGAACGGGATGGTGAGGGTGCGCACCAGCGCCGAGAGCACCTGCGTGCCCGCCTGGATCCCGGCGGTGGCCTGCGGATCGCCCTCGGCGGCGATGATGCCCACGATGCTCAGCATCCCCACCGCGCCGCCGGGGAGCGCCGTGATCATCCACACCACCAGCACCACCAGGAACACCTCGAGCCACGCGTTCTTGATGAGCTGGAACGAGCGCTCGATGGCCTGGATCGGGCCGAGCCGCTCGAGCACGACCGCCGGCACCACCGCGAAGCACGCCAGCGCCGCCAGGATGCCCGGGAGGAGGCAGAAGAGCATGCCCATCACCACCAGCACCCATGCCACGATGAAGGCGCCGGTGAGCGGCAGCATCCGCTGGAACCCGCGGCGCAGCGCCTCGCGGGTGTCCACCGGCGAACCGGTGTAGGCGCGGGAGAACTGGAACGTCACCGCGCCGAACGCCACCACCGTCGCCATCAGCACGAAGGGGAGAAGCACCAGCATCGCGATCAGCAGCGTGATCGCGCCGGTGCCGAGCTGCGTGGGGTCGCCCGCGATCGCCGTCGCCCAGAAGCCGTAGAGCCCCCACCAGATCACCATCGGGATCTGCGGGATCAGGGCGGTGAGGAACATGGAGGCGAAGTGGCGGCGGTACAGCGTGAACGAGCCGTCCAGGATCTCGCCGAAGCTGAGCGGCCTGAGCTGCGCGAAGGCCATCGGGATTGTCGGTTGTGGTGTGGCGTGGCGGAGGGGCGCCGCGGGCAGGAGCGTGGAAGCTAGGCGGGCGCCGCGCCCAGCGTCAAGCCGCACGTGCCGGCACCGGGCGCCCCGGATGCGCGGGTCCGGACATGAAATGCGCGGTTGGATCTACGTGAGGATGGGCCGGGAGGATTCGCGGCGGCCCGGTTCATCCGCACCGCTCCGCTTCCTCCCCGCCGACGCAGCTCGGGATGTCTACGGCTCGATGGTGACGGCGACCGAGTCGGACTCCGCGCCGGGGATGGCGAGATGAGTGGAGTCGGACCAGTAGAGGCGGAGCGCGGCGGGCCCCGCGGGGAGGCGCGGGAGCGTCCAGCGATACGTCGTCCCGGAGACGGGCCTCACGTCCACGGGCCCGGGCATCAGCTCGGTGGCGCCGATGCGCGCGTGCACGTGCCGCTTGCCGGTGGCGCTGCTGCCGTCCGGGCGCAGCTCGGTGCGCGCGTCGAAGGTGAGCACCACCGGCTGGCGCAGGGTGGCGCCGGGGCGCGGGTCCTCCACCGTCAGGCGCGGGCTGCGCTCCACGGTGGTATCGGCCTCGCCGCCGCGCGCCAGGAACCAGAGCGCCAGGACGATCGCGATCGCCGCCACCCCGCCGTACACCCGATCCGCCGCGGAGCCCCGCGTCTTTCCGCCCGTGCCGTCCTCGACCATCGTCCAATCCATTCAGTGAAAAGCACTTGCCGACCGTGCGACGCGGGAGAAGATGCAACCCGGCGCCGCGCTCCGCGAGGGCCGCCCGCGCGGTTGCCCCCGCCGCGCCCGCCCGGCTACTTTCGACGCGATCCGCTCCCGTGCCGCTCGCACCGATGTCAGCCCCCCGCGTCCGTGGAACGTTCCGGGCGCGGCGCCGTAGAGCATCCACCCGGCTTCGATGCCGACGCACACCCCCTGACGAGATGCGCGGATGACCGGCACCGAGGCTCATCACCGATGCCATTGAACCACCGCGCGTTCCGCCCGGCCGCGCATCCTGTCCTCACCGCCGTCGTGCTGGGCTTGCTGCTGGCGCTGCCCGCCCCCGCCCCGGCGTCGACGCAGGTGGCGGATCCGACCGCGTCCTCGTCCGCTGCGTCGACAGCTCAGCCGACGGACGCGGAGCAGTCGGCCCCGGTAGATCAGGCCGTCGACGATCAAGGGGCGGATCAGGCCACGGACGATCCAGCCGCGGACGACGCGGGCGCGGAGGGCGAGTTCGAAGCCGTGGCGCCGCTGCCGCTGACCGTGCGCTGGCTGGAGTTCGTGTCGCTGCTGGCGATGATCGGCACGGTCGCGTTCAACCTGCTCGTGGTGCGCCGGCTGGGCCCCGCGATGCCCGAGCGCGTGGCCGACCGGGCGGCGTACGGCGCGTGGCACAT
>DASQLJ010000173.1:0-14190 GCA_035630095.1 Longimicrobium sp. | reverse complement strand
GCTCGGGCGAGAAGACCGTCGTGCGCTGGGAGCGGGGGACGACTGCGCAGAACGCCACGGCGGACACGCTGCTGCGCGTGCTCCGCGATCACCCGGAGGTCGTCGCGCGGCTGGCGGCGGAGCGCGGCGTGCGCGTGCGGATGCCGGAGCGCGCGGCGGAGGCGGAAGCATCGCCGAGCGCTGAGGGTGCGCGGGCGGACGAGGAGAGCGTGCGCCACGCGGCCTGATGCTCTACTCGCCAAATCGACGAAACGCCCGCGATTCCGCGGGCGCTTCGTCGTTCGGGCATCCAGACCAGCCCCGCTTTCACCGCACCTCGAACACCGGGGTGCGCACGTCGTAGCGGCGGGTGGGGATGCCGAGGAGGCGGACGAAGAAGCGCCGCAGCCCGCTCTCCACCGCGCGGCCCACGGGACGGCTGCCGCTGACGGCGGGGCCCGCCTCGCCGCGGAGCCAGCGGCGCAGCTCGTCCACGTCGCTCGCGGAGAGCGTCTCCACGTTCAGCACCGCGATGTAGTAGTAGCGGCCGGCGCCGCGTGGCTGCAGAGGCGGCTGGAAGGCGCGCTCCAGCGCCGCCTCGCACTCGGGGAGGGTGGCGTAGGCGCGCTGGGTGCGGCCGTCCTCCAGCGTGTAGCCCTCGTCCAGCGGCGCGCGGAGAAGGGCGCGGGCGTTCTCGCGCGCCTCCACCAGGCGGTCCACGCCGCCGCCGCGCCGCCACAGCTCCACGCGAAAGTGGAAGCGCAGCGGGAGCCCGCCCTTCAGCGCGTCGAGCAGCGCCGCGTCGCGCAGCACGCCGTCCATGCGCACCACCGGGCGCCAGCGCCCGGCCGCGCCCGCCACCGCGAGCGACACGGGATCCCGCGCCTGCGCCGCGGCCGGCCCCGAGAGGGCGGCCGCGGCGAAGAGAAGCGCGGCGGCGGCGCGGCGGAGCAGGGTCAAATCCTGGGGCTGAGCCGGATGAAGAAGTTCACGCCGCCGCCCTCGCTCACCGGTACCGCGGCGTAGATCCCCAGCCGGCCGATGATGATCCCGCCGCCTACGTCCACGGCGGTGTCGGTGCCGTCCAGCCGGTCGTCCAGCGTCCAGCCGCGGCCGGCGTCGGCGAAGAGCACCCAGCCGAACCCGGCGTTCAGCCCGTTGCGCAGCGCCGTGCGGGCCCAGCCCTCGTCACCATCCCCGTCCCCCTCCTCGTCCTCCGAATCCCAGTCCACGCGCAGCCGCAGGTCGCCACGGTACTCGGCCTGGACCAGCGCGAAGCGGTCGCACCCGTAGGCGGCGAAGTACTGCGGGACCTCGCTCCCGTCCACCGGCGCGCGCGCCAGGTCGGAGACGCGCTGCACGCGCAGACGGCGGGCGCCGCAGTCGCGCGAGAAGAGCGCGAAGCCGGGGAGCGAGCCTTCGCCGCCCAGCGCATGCTGCCGCTGCGGCGAGAGGGGCGAGCCGTCCAGCGAGCCGCCGGCGAGCACACGCAGGTTCAGCCGCGACCAGGGGCCGATGCGGTTGTAGCGGCGGAGGTCGATCGTCCCCGAGGTGAAGGTGCCGTATGCCGCGCCGGCGACCGGCGGCACGTCGTCCACCGGCGACAGGCCGACCACGGGGATGAAGTCCGGCTGGCGCAGGCTGGAGCTGAGCCCCTGCTCCACCTCGGCGGCGAGGAACCAGCCGCTCGCGGGGTCGTCGGCAGTGCTGCGGGTGTCCACGCGCGTGCCCAGCACCAGCGATTGCACGCGGCCGTGCGCGGCCAGCGGCTGCGGGCGCCACACCTCGCTGTTGTTGAAGAGGGTGAACGGGCTCCCCGCCGGCTCGCTGCTCTCCGTCTGCGTGCGCAGCGCCAGCGTGGTCTCGAAAGGCGAGCGGCGGGGGGTGACGGTGACGAACACGCTCCCGCCCTCGCGCGCGAAGTGGTCGCGGAAGTCGCGGTGGAGGAAGAAGGTGGAGAGGCCGTTCTCGAGCTTGGTCAGGTGCCAGTCCTCGATCGCGTCGATGCGGCGGAAGGCGCTCGCCCCCACGCGGAATTCTCCGCGTCCGCCCACGAACTGCTCCAACCGCGCGTCGTACCCCCAGCGCTCGGGGCCCAGCTCCGGCCCGGCCTCGGTACGGAAGATCCCCATCGCCCGGATCCGCAGCGGGTTGTGCCCGGCCGTCTGGAACGCGGGGCCGAAGGTGATGGGGAGTCCCTCCACGCGGTTGTAGCTCTGCCCGATCGCCACGATGAAGTCGGCGCGCGCGCGGTCGCGGCGGCCCTCGGCCGACCAGCCGGGGTCGCCCTCCTCGCCGTCCACGCGGCGCCATTCGCCGTCGCCGTCGCGCGAGCTGTCCGCCGCCGCCACGCGGCCCTCGGCGTCGCGGATCGAATCCGCGGCGGGGCCGGCGGCCGTGTCGGCCCGGGCGATGGGGGCGGTTTCGGCGCCGAGGTCGGCGTGGATGCGCTCGCCGCGGCGCAGGTAGTCGAGCCGGTCGGCGTAGGCCACCATCTCGCCGCCCACCCGCGCGCCGGGCTCGCGCTGGATCGATCCCCCGACAACCGTGAGGGCGCCGGTGACGTGCGCGCCGGCCAGCAGCCGCACGCCGCCGTTGATCACCACCACGTCGCCCTCCACGCGCCCGGCGATGACCAGGTCGCCGTCGAGCGCGGCCACGTTGCCGCGGATCGCGGTGCCCTGCGCCACGCGCGAGTCGCCGCTCAGGTGCACGGTGCCGGGGTCGTTGAAGAACGCCACGACCCGCCGCGCCGCGTCGGCCGGGAGGCGCTGCACGGCGCGGGGGATGGTGTCCTGCGCGGCGGCCGGGATGGCCGCCGCGAGCGCCGCGGCCAGCGCCAGGGCGAGGAAGGCGTACCTGCGCATGGGTCCTCTTCAGGAGATCTGCGAGCGGAGAGCGGCGGATGCCGCGACGTCGCCCAAAGCACGGGCCATGCCCGGTCGACGCTCGCCGGAATCTCCGCGCCGGCACTGGATTTCGCTCGGATCCGCGGTCGATGTCGATGGCGCGCGCGTGTCGTTCTGACGCGCGCGCGGCGTGCGCGGGTGTCACCGGTCGATGCCCAGCCGGCGCATCCGCCGGTAGAGGTTCGCGCGGTCGGTGCGCAGCAGGCGCGCGGCCTCGGCCACGCTGCCGTCCGCCGCCGCGAGGGCGCCGGCGAGCAGGTCGCGCTCGTAGTCGTCCAGCCGGTCGGTCAGCGTCCGCTCGTCTTCTCCCCTGTACACAGCGGCCTCGGGTGGGGGCGGGGCGCCGCCGCCGGTGAGGAGCGCGCGGATCTCCCCCGCGCCCACGTTCTGCCCGGCGTGCAGGATGGAGAGGCGCTCCAGGATGTTGGCCAGCTCGCGGACGTTGCCCGGCCAGTCGTGGCGCTGCAGCGCGTCCATCCCCGTGGGGAGCAGGCGCGGCGGGCGCAGCGCGGTGCGCCGGCGGCCGCGCTCCATGAAGTGCTCCACCAGCAGGGGGATGTCGTCGCGGCGCTCGCGCAGCGGCGGCAGGTGCAGCGGGATCACGTGCAGGCGGAAGAACAGGTCCTCGCGGAAGCGCCCTGCGGCCACCTGGGCGCGCAGGTCGTGGTTGGTGGCGGCCAGGATGCGCACGTCCACCTTGATCGACTCGTGCCCGCCCACGCGCTCGATCTCGCCGCCTTCCAGCGCGCGCAGCAGCTTGGCTTGCGCCTCGAGGGAGAGGTCGCCGATCTCGTCCAGGAAGAGCGTGCCGCCGCTGGCCAGCTCGAAGCGCCCGCGGCGGCGCTCGGTCGCCCCGGTGAAGGCGCCCTTCTCGTGGCCGAACATCTCGCTCTCCACCAGGTCGCGCGGGATGGCGGCGCAGTTCAGGCGCACGTACGGCCCGCCGGCGCGCTTCGACAGCGCGTGCAGCATGTTGGCGGCGACCTCCTTCCCCGTCCCCGACTCGCCGGTGAGGAGCACGCGTGCGTCGGTGGGCGCCACGCGGCGGATCATCTCGCGGACGCGCTCGACCGACGGGCTCTGCCCCACCATCTCCTCGCTGTCGCCCAGCTCGGCGCGGAGCGCGCGGTTAAGCTCGCGCGCGTTCCGCAGCTCCAGCGCCGAGCGCAGGGTGAGCAGGACGGCTTCGGGGGAGAGGGGCTTTTCGATGAAGTGGTAGGCGCCGAGCCGCGTGGCCTTCACCGCGTCGCTGAGCGTGGCGCGGCCGCTCATCATCACCACGGGAAGGCCGGGGGCTGCGTCCAGCAGGCGGGGGAGGGCGTCCAGGCCGCCCTCGTCGTCCATGTACAGGTCCATCAGCACGGCGTCGGGCTCTTCGGCCTGCACCTCGGCCAGGGCGCCGCGCCCGCTCCCCGCCTCGCGCGTGCGGAAGCCCTCGGAGCGCAGCAGGCTCCCCAGCATGCGCCGGATGTTCGGCTCGTCGTCTACGATCAGGACCGTGGCGGACATCGCGCGGCGGGAGGGGGTGGGCGTACCGGGTGGCGCATGGTACGCCCGTCCCTCGGACGATGTTTCACCCGGGAGGGGTGCCCGCCTCCGCCTGCACCGGCCGCCCGGCCCGGGTGTGATCGCTTGCCACGCCTTCGCGGCCGGTTTATCGTCGTGGATACCGCACGGCTGCCGCCATCGTGGGGCGTCCGTGCCGGTCCCGCCGCGCGCCTTTCCCCGGTCGGATTTCCCAGGCTGCAGCGATCAACCCGTGGCACGGGTCGGCGTTCCGGCGATTCCCGGTCACGCACCAGGCAATGGCAGACATTTTCGTCGGGTACGCGAGCGCCGATGTGGAGCGGGTCCGGGCACTGGTCCAGCTGCTGTCCGCCCAGGGGTGGTCGGTATGGTGGGATCACAAGATCCCGATCGGCAAATCGTTCGACGTGGTGATCGAGGGCGAGCTCGCGGATGCGTCGTGCGTGGTCGTGGTCTGGTCGAAGGCGTCGGTCGAATCGGAGTGGGTGAAGCTCGAGGCCTCGGAGGGAAAGCGGCGGAAGATCCTGGTTCCGGCGGTCGTCGACGAGGTTCCCATCCCGTTCGAGTTCCGGAGAGTCGAGACCGCGAAGCTCCAGGACTGGGATTTCCAGAGCACGGCACACGCCGAGCTCCACGCCTTCTTTTCCGCCATCGGAGGAATCCTCCAGCGCCCGTGGTCGCTGGAGCCGGAAGAGGCAGCGGCCCCGGCGCGTTCCGAGCCGGTGGAGCCGGATCTCCCTGAAAGCGAGGCGGCGGTCGGCGTGGCCGTCCAGCCGGGCTGGGGATTCGGGCCGGTGGACGGCTTCCAGCGGGAACGGGCCAAGCAGCTGCTCGCGCACTGGTTCGCGAGAAACGGGATCCCCGTCGAGGTATTCAGGGAGGCGCGGAACCTGGTGGACCGCGCCCCCGCCACCGCAGCAGACGAGCGGCGGATGAAGCTGCTGGACCTGTGCGGCCGGGACGACGGGGCGCTCTTCACGCGGGCCTGGCGGGCACTGGATGAATCCCCGGATCGGGACTCGACCCCCGTGCTGCGGTTCGAGGCGGTCCTCACCCGGCACCTGACCGACGGCGACCTGGACCATTCGGTCTACCGCGAGGCGATGGACTCGCTCCGCCACGATCCCCGCGACGCGCGGGAGCAGCGCCGCCGCGACGTGCTGTCACGTCTTGTCGAGAACGACGACCTGGACGTCTCGTTCTTCGCGTACATGTGGAAGGCCGTGGAGGACGATGCCGGTTTCGAACCGCGTCCCCCCGACGTGCCCGAGGAACCCCGGCCCGCTCCGCCAGACCCGCCTCCGCCACGGGCAAAGGGGGCCGATGCCGAGCGCCGACGGGGCGACGGGCCGGGCCCGCCCGCGGATGAGGGTGGGACGGCCGGCGCTCCCGGCACCACGGTCGGTGCGGCGAAGCCCGGCTCTTCCGTCGCGCGGGCGAACGGCGGACGCAAGCCGGATGGCGGCGGCACGGGCGGGGCTACGCGCTCCGGGCCAAGGCGCGCCGTGATCTCGGCCATCGCACCGTGGGATGTGACCTGGCTGGACGTGGTCAGCGTAGTGGTGGCGCTGATCCTCATCAGCATCTTCATCGTCCAGCTGAAGAAGGATCCGCGGGATACCTCGCGTGGGGGCGAAGAGAGACCCCGCGTCCTGGCGAACACAGTGGGAGTGGACACGCTGGGGATGGATACGATCGGCGCCGCCGTCACCACTCCGCCGCCCGTCACGCCCGCGGTGTTCCTCGATTCCATCCGCACCCAGCTGGCGCTGGGGCGCATGCAGCACGGCCAGGCGCAGTACGTGGCCGCCGCTTCGGTGCTCGACCGGGCACTCGGGCGCCTGAGAAGCCGTGCCCTGGTGCTTCCGGACGGGGACCGCCGTGCCCTCGAAGATTCGCTGATGAACCTTCGCAGAGCCGTTAGCTCCGCCTGTGCCGACGAGGAGGCCAAGGAGACCCGCGTGGACAAAGGGGTACCCTGCCCACAATGAGACCAAGGTGGCCTTCGTGACACGCATCATCACCCCGGTGTTTCGGCTCCTGGCGGCTGTCGTGTGCCTGGCGGTACCGCTTGGCGCACAGGTGCGGGGCTACACGCTCGCAGACATCCAGGACCTCCTGGGCCGCGGTTATGCCGAGCGGCGGATCCTGGCACTGGCGAGCCAGCGCTGCCTGGGCTTCGCACTCGGTCCGCAGGCTGCGGCACAGCTGCGGCGGGCAGGGGCCAGCGAGCAGCTGGTGCGCGACCTGGGCTCGGTGTGTTCCCGCTTGCCGGCGGAGCGAGCCACCCCTCCGCGCGCCGTGGCGCGGCCGCCTTCGGTCGCCGAGCTGATCAGCCGCGGCAACCAACTGCGGTCCCGGCCGGACGCTGCCGGCGCGCTGCGGTTGTACCGCCAGGCTGCCAGCCGCGAGCCGGCGAACGCCAGTGCGCACCACGGCATCGGGCTGGCACTGCGCGATCAGCGGCTCTTCTCGGAGGCGCTGCCGGCCTTCCAACGAGCCGCGGAGCTCCGGCCGGACGAGGCAGAATTGCATGCCGACGTTGCGTCCGCGCTCAACGGCCTGCGGCGTTTCCGCGAGGCCGAGCCACACGCCCGAGAGGCCGTGCGACTGCGCCCGAACGAGGGGTCGGGGCACTTCCAGCTCGGGGTGGCGCGCGCGGGGATGGAGCGCCCCTACGACGCGCAGGAGGCGCTGGCCGCAGCTGTCAGAATCGCACCTGGGCGGGCCGAATACCGGACAGAGTTGCAGCGGGTGGAAAGCCGGATGAACTTCGTGGGTGCCTCCAAGCGCGCCTATGACATTCCGGAAATCAGTAGTTACATCGAGTTCGTTCGGTTCTATTCGAGTCCCACCACCACGAATTGGCAGTCCGTTCCCCGCTACCGCCTGCCACGCGACTCGGTGCGCAGCGTGGCGTACGAGGTCGGTTTGCGGCATCCGAACCCGTCGCAGCGCACCGAGTTCAAAATCGTCGCAGTATTCTACAATCCAGATGGTGGGGAGTGGTTTCGGGATACGCTGACGCGTTCAGTCTCGCGCGACACCATCCACTTGGGTGACAGTGACAGCCAATACAGGAAGGGTTGGAGCTCCGACACACCTGGCCAATGGCCGGCTGGAACGTACAGGGTCGATTTCCTCCACCAGGGCGAGCGGGTCGCGAGCAGCGCGTTCGAGCTGGTCGATACGGAGGCGGTGGACATTCCCTCGGCCGGCGGGCGTGTGACCATGCTGCGATTCTTCGAGGGCGGAGCGGTCCGGCCATCCGGGATCAACCAACGCTACCAGTACCGATTTTCCGCCAGCACGTCGAGATATCTTTACGTGGCCGTGGAACTCGCATTCCCTGCGCGTGCCCAGCGCGTCGATCTCCCTTTGCAGGCCATCTACTACGCGCCGGACGGGCGCGAGGCCGGCCGGATCACGTTCAGTGAATCGTACGTTCCGGTAGGCGCCGCGGGGACGTTCCCTTACAGGAGCCTCGGTTTTGCGGTCATCGAGGCGGGGAAATGGCCTACGGGTAGGTATCGCGTAGACGTGATGGCCAACTCACGGCGAATCGCGAGCGGGTGGTTCGATATGTACTGAGGCGGAGAACGAGTGGTCGAGTGGTTCCCGCGTCGCCGCGGGACCATGGATGGAAGAGCGTCACGCAAAAAAGCAGAGGAGCAGAGAACCCGGCACAGTTCTCTGCTCCTCTTTGATGTCCCTTGGTCCCGGTCAGGCCGATCAGCCGGTGTTTCCCGCGGCCGATGCGGGTGCGGCGGCCACCGGCAGCACCACGCGGAACTCCGCGCCGCCCTCGGGGCGGTTGCGCGCGGCGACCTTGCCGCCGTGGGCCTGCACGGTCTGGCGGACGACGGTGAGGCCGAGCCCGGTCCCCCGGGATTTCGTGGTGAAGTCCGGCTCCCAGATGCGGTCCACGTTCTCCGGCGCGATGCCGGGGCCGCTGTCCAGCACGCGCACCTCCACGAAGCCGTTCGCGGCGCGCGCCACCACCTCCACCGAGCCGGTGCCGCCGGTGGCGTCGGCGGCGTTCAGCAGCAGGTTGGCGAAGGCGCGCGAGAGGGCGTCGGGATGGCCGTCCACCGTGGGCAGGCCCATGGGGACGCGCAGGCGGGAGGTCACGCCCGGGGGGAGGTGGCTGCGCAGCAGGTATTCCAGCATCTCCTTGAGATCGACCTCCGCCTTGGGCCCCTCGGGCATGCGGCCGAGCTGGGCGAAGGCGCGCGCCATCTCTTCCAGCCGCGCGCTCTCCTGCTCGATCACCTCCAGCGCCTCGCGCCCCGGCTCGCTGTCCGTCGGGGAGCGGTGGAGGGTGCGGACGGCGAGGCGCATCGGCGTGAGCGGGTTCTTGAGCTCGTGCGCCACGCGCCGCGCCATCCCGATCCAGGTGCGCAACCGCTCGGCCTCCAGCTCGCGCGCGCGGGACTGGGCGAGCTCGGATTCCATCGACCGGAACGCCGTGCGGAGGGTGCCGAACTCCGCCTCGTCCGCCTCCCCAACGGTGGGGGCGGGGAGGGGCTCGCCACGCGCGACCAGGCCGGCCCATCCCGCCAGCTCGCCCACCGGCCGCGACAGCCGCCGCCCGATGCGGCGCGAGGCGCGGGCCGCCAGCAGCACCAGCAGCGCCGCCGCCAGCAGCGCGGCGATGGGTACTACGACGACCGCTCGTCCAAGCAGGTACTCCCAGCGGCGCGCGTGGGTGACGGAGGTGGAAAGCTCGCCGCGGTGCGCGCGCGCGGCGCGCGCCAGCTCCGGATCGCCCGACGCCTCGGCGCGGCGGATCAGCTCGCGGCCGCTGGTGCCCACGCGCTCCCACGCGCTGGCCGGGTCGCTCACCGCGAAGGCGCGCGCCACGGCGAACGCCCCCGCCCCCAGCATCAGCAGCGTGGGGACGAGGGAGAAGAGGATCAGGGCGCGCCGGACCCGGCGCTCGAACGGCCGCCGCGAAGGCATGGGTGCGTGGCTGGGGACCCGCGGAAAGCGCGGCCGGGGTTGACGCGCCGGGCCGCGGACGAGAGCGTGGGGCTTCGCGATTCCCCGCGGCGAAAGGTAGAGCGCGCCGCGGCGCACGGGCAAGCGGAAGGGCGCGGATGGATCCGGACCGGACGGACGAGGGGACGACGGAGGCCGAGCTGCGCGCGCGGTACGACCTGCGCGAAGAGCGCTTCGAGCACGCGGGCTTTCGCATCGACGTGCTGCTCCCCCGCGCGGCCGACGCGCTGATCGACGAGGCCGAGTTCGAGGCCGACGAGCGCCTCCCGTACTGGGCCGACCTGTGGCCCAGCGCGCGGGCGCTCACGCGGCACCTGCTGGAGCACCCCCCGCGCGAGCAGCACATCCTGGAGCTGGGAGCCGGCCTGGCGCTGCCGTCGCTGGCGGTGCGCAGCCTGGGCCTGCACCCGCTCGCCACCGACTACTACGGCGAGGCGCTCCGCTTCGCCGAGGTGAACGCGGTGCGCAACGGCCTCGCCCCGCTACGCACCGCGCTCCTCGACTGGCGCCACCCGCCGACCGGCGAGACCTGGGAGCTGGTGATCGTCGCCGACGTGCTCTACGAGTCGCGCAACGCGGAGGCGCTCGCCACGCTCCTGCCGCGCATCCTGGCCAGCGGCGGGCGGATGCTGCTGGCCGACCCGGGCCGCGTGTACATCGGCGAGTTCCAGGACCTGATGGAAGACATGGACTGGGCGGTGGAGGAGATCGACATCCGCAGCGAGACCAGCGACCCCGCGACGGGGGCGAAGAGCCGGGTGAGGATCTGGCAGGTGGCGGTGGAGGGGGTGGAGCGGCGGTGAGGATCGGGTGCGGGGTGGCTGAGGTCGAGGGCCGCGGCGCCGCGGGCTCCCACCCTGGCGCGTTCTGGCGCGACTGCGTCGCGTCCAGAACGCGCCTGTCCCTCCCCCCAAACTGCCGGCAAAACTGCCGGGGGGAGGGACGTGGGGCGCTTCGCGCCGGCTACTTCATCTCTGGAAGGCTCCAATCACACCCGCCCGCGACGTGGCGGCCCCGGGCACGTATTCCATCCAGCGAAAAGCCTCGCGCAGGTTGCGAGGCTTCCCATTGTTCTAGCCCGCGGCTTCAGCCGCCTTCCTCCGGGGTCGCCCTAGCGCACCTGTCTACCCGAGCGCTACAGCATCACCTCCCACGGCCTCACGTTGTCCCGGCTGCGCTCCGTCGCATCGCGCATCAGGAGATCGTGGAAGTTCACCTCCGTCTCGCCCTCCCTGGCGCGGCGGGGGATCCAGTTGCCGTCGGCCTGGAGGTCCCAGGCGAGGCGGTTGTCGCTCAGCGCGGCTTCCAGGAGGCGCGTGATGCGCTCCTTGAGCGCGGCGTCGAGGACGGGGATCACCGTCTCCACCCGCTCGTTCAGGTTGCGCTCGCGCCAGTCGGCGCTGCCCAGGAACACCTCGGGGTCGCCGTTGTTGCCGAAGTGGAACACGCGGTCGTGCTCCAGGAAGCGGCCGATCAGGCTCACCACGCGGATGTTCTCGCTGTAGCCGCGCAGCCCCGGCCGCAGCCGCGAGTGCCCGCGGATGATCAGGTCGATCTTCACCCCCTCGCTCGAGGCGGCGTAGAGCGCGCGGATGATCCCGGGGTCGTCGAGCGCGTTCATCTTGGCGACGATGCGGCCGTTGCCGTAGCGGCGCTGGTGCTCCACCTCGCGGCCGATGCGCTCCTCGAACATCCGCCGCAGGTCGCGCGGGGCCACCACCAGGCGGCTGTACTGCTGGTCGGGGGCGTAGCCGGTGAGGAAGTGGAAGAAGTTCACCAGGTCGTCGCCCACCTCGTCGTTGCAGGTGAGCAGCCCCAGGTCGCTGTACAGGCGGCTGGTGCGCGCGTGGTAGTTGCCGGTGCCGATGTGGCAGTAGGTGCGCGGCGGGCCCCCCTCGTCGCGCACGATCAGCGTGACCTTGCTGTGCGTCTTCAGGCCGACGAGGCCGTACGTCACGTGCACGCCGGCGTCTTCCAGCGCCTCGGCCCCGCGGATGTTGTTGGCCTCGTCGAAGCGCGCCGTCACCTCGATCAGCACCGCCACCTGCTTGCCGCGCTCGGCCGCGCCGATCAGCGCCTTCACCACCGGGCTCGCCTCGCCGCCGGTGCGGTACAGCGTCATCTTGATGGCCACCACGCGCGGGTCCACCGCGGCCTCTTCCAGCAGGCGCTGCACGCTCGCGGGGAAGCTGTCGTACGGGTGGTGCACCAGCACGTCGCCGCGGCGGATGATGGAGAAGATGTTGCGCTCCTCCTCGGTCTCGCCCTCGTGCTGCAGCGGCTCGGGCACCACCGGCTCCCAGGGCTCGAAGCGGTGCGCCGGCAGGTCCAGGTCGGCGAAGAAGGCGCAGTCGGTGTGCGCGATCAGCCCGCCCATCTCGTACACGTCCTGCTCGCCCAGCTCCAGCTCGCGCACCAGGAGCTGGCGCACCTCGCGCGGCATCTTGCGGTCCACCTCCAGGCGCACCACCGGGGCGAAGCGGCGCTCGCGCAGCTCCTCGCTGATCAGCGCCAGCAGGTCCTCGCTCTCGTCGTCGTCGCCGCGGTCCACGTCGGCGCTGCGGGTCACGCGGAAGGGGTGCACGCTCACCAGCTCCATCCCCCGGAACAGCGTGGCCACGTTCGCCTGGATCACCTGCTCCAGCGGCACGTAGTGGTGCCGGTGCTCCGAGGGCACCGCCAGCCAGCGCCCGTGCAGCGTGGGCACCTTGATCCGCGCGAAGTGGTAGGTGTTGCGCGCGGCGTGGCGCATCAGCACCGCCAGCGACAGGCTGAGGTTGCTGATGAAGGGGAAGGGGTGCCCCGGGTCCACCGCCAGAGGCGTCAGCACCGGGTAGATCTGCTCGCGGAAGTGATGGTCGAGCGCGTCGCGCTGCGCGTCGTCCAGGTCGCCGTAGTCGGCCACCACCACGCCGGCCTCGGCGCGCAGCAGCGGCCGCAGCTCGTGCTTCCAGGTGTCCACCAGCGCGTTGTGCATCTGCAGCGCCGCGGCGGCGATCAGGTCGAGCTGCTCCCCGGGCGTGCGCCCGTCGATGGAGTGCGCCTGCACGTTGGCCGCCCGCTGGCGCTTGAGCCCGCCCACGCGCTTCTGGAAGAACTCGTCCAGGTTGCTGGCCGCGATGGAGAGGAAGCGCACCCGCTCGAGCAGCGGCGTGCGCGGGTCGCGCGACTGAGCGAACACCCGCCAGTTGAAGTCGAGCAGGCTCAGCTCGCGGTTGAAGTACAGCGACGGGTGGTCGAGCTCGGCCCCCGGCGCCACCTCCTGCGGCTGCACCGCGCACGGCACCTCCGGCGCCCGCCCCGCGTCGCGCGGCACCGCCCGCACGGCGCGGATGCGGGCGCGGCGCGGCGCGGGCTGCTGCGCCGGCGTGGGCTGGGCGGTCTCGGCCGCCGCCGGCACGGGGGCCGACGGAGCGGAGGAATCGGGCTGGACGATCGAGAGCGAGGGCTCGGCGCGCATGCTGGAGAGGATTTCGGGTTGCGAGACTTCGGGGACGGCGCGGCCACCGGTCGTGGCGCCGCCGCGAGGCAGGATGTAACTCGTTCCAATGTAACGCGGTTCTCCGTTCGACGTGAATGGAGCACCGGGCCGGGAATCTAAACGGACGGGGTGACGCACAGCAACAACTTTCGCATCCATCCGCGGCACCACCGTTGCGACCGGGCCTCGTCCGCCACCGACGGGGTTTCAACCCGCCGCCGCGCCGCCGCCGATCCGCGGTCCCGGCGCCGCCGGCACCCGCGGACCGCGACGGGTGATTCACTCGCCCCGACATCCGATCTTGCATACGGATATTACGAACTCCGTTCCGCGAGCGGGCGGTTTGCGTGAGGGATTCGCGCCCGCAGGGCCGAGACGCCGGCGCGCCCGCGTCCGCCGCCGCGGGAATGAGCGGGGCCATGGCGCGACGGCGGCTCGGCGCCGTTGGCAACGGCGGTATCGTTGCCTACGGCGCGCGAAGCCCGGCCCGGAGCGCAGCGGAGGGACACGCCCGCATCCCGCTTCGTCCGTCTCGGTCCCCGGCACCAACGTTTCGCATTCCGTATCACTCGACGCAACGAAGCCCCGCGCGAATTGCGCGAGGCTTCTTGTGTATCCGTGTCCGTCGCGCCGACGGCTCGGTTCCGCCGGCGCCCTGCCGTCAGCCGGGTCCGCGGCGCCAGGCCAGCACCACGCCGCAGGCGGAGCCGGTGCGGTTGTACTCCGCGGGGATCTCGGCGGGGCCGGCGTACGCCTCCACCGCCTCCAGCTCCGAGACGCCGATCAGCGCGTTGATGTCGTCGTACTGGCCGTCCACGCTCACCTGCACGCCGTCCACGAAGAGGAGGACGCCCGAGCACATGGTGCCGATGGAGCTGTTGCCGCGCCCCGGCACCAGCAGCGTGCGCCCGTCCCCGGTGCGGACCACGCGGATCCCGCGCATGCGGCGCATGATGTCGCTGAACTCCAGCCGCCCGCGGCCCTCCCAGTCGGTGCGCATGGCGTAGCTGCCGATGCCGTGGCGCTGGCGCTCGTAGAACCCCGACTGCGTCAGCACGCGGCTGTGCATGGCGGTGGCGCGCACCTCGGCCAGCCGTACCGCCGCCGTCTGCAGGTCCACCTCCACCGTCAGGGTGTCGCCGGGCGGCACCGTGAGCGGGAAGCGCTCGTCGCCGTAGCCCAGCTTGTGGATCGACACGATGGTGGGCCCGGCCGGCACCCCCGCCAGCCGCACCACCCCGTTACTGTCGGAGTTCGCGGCGATGCGCGCGCCCAGCAGCTCCACCCGCGCGC
>DASQLJ010000172.1:0-9107 GCA_035630095.1 Longimicrobium sp. | reverse complement strand
CGCCTTCTTCTTGCTGAGGACGACCACGCCGTCCTCGTCCTCGAGGTTCTCGAGGAAGACCTCCACCTCGTCGCCGATCTGCAGCGAGTCGGGGTCCTTGAACTCGTCGCGCGAAACGGCGCCCTCGCTCTTGAAGCCGAGGTCGAGGATCACGGCCTTGTCGGTGACGCGCAGCACGCGCGCCTGCACGATCTCGCCCTCTTCGATGTTCGTGAGGGTGTCGTCGTACATCTCCAGCATGGCCTCGTACTCGTCCAGCGAGTACTCGTCCTCGTCCCACAGGTCGGCGCGAACGTTCAGCGCCTTGGCGTGTGCGGCGATCTGCTGCGAGGTGAGGGCCGGGCGCTCGGCGACGGCCACGCTGCCCTCGGTTTCGGTATCGGGCGAGAACTGCTCGTTCTGGTCGGCCATGTAGCTTGGGATCTCCTGAACGTCCCGCGGGCGCAGGGAAAACGCGTGCGCGCCGGCGGTTGGCTGGGGTGGGTGAATGCCGGGCCCAAAGTGGGCGCGGGGAAACGTGAAAATCTACGGAATTCCTTCGCCCTGGTCAACCCCCGCGGGCCTTCGCAAGCCGTACGATCTCAAGCACCTGGGCCTCGAACTCCAAGCGGGTGGTGTCGAGCGTCACCGCGTCGGGGGCGCGGGCCAGCGGCGCCACGGCGCGGGTGCTGTCGGTCTCGTCGCGCCCCTGCAGCCGCGCGGCCTCGCCGCGCACCTCCTCGTCGTCGGGCTCGGCCAGCCCGTGCTCGCGCAGGCGGCGGCGGGCGCGCTCGTCGGGGTCGGCCACCAGGAACACCTTCAGCTCCGCGTCGGGGAACACCACGGTGCCGATGTCGCGGCCGTCGGCCACCAGCCCGCCGCGGGCGCCGGCCTCGCGCAGCGCGTCCATCAGCCACTCGCGCACGGCGCCCACCGCGGCCATCCGCGACACGTGCGCATTCACCTCGGGGGCGCGGATCTCGGCGCTCACCTCGCGGCCGGCCACGCTCAGCGCGTAGCCTTCATCCGAGGGGCGGCCGTGCACGTCCAGCCGGTCCAGCGTCTCCGGGGCCAGCGAGGGCCACGCGTCGGGCGGGATGCCGGCCTGCATGGCGGCCAGCGTGATGGCGCGGTAGAAGGCGCCCGAGTCGAGGTGCCGGTAGCCCAGGTGGCGCGCCACGGCGCGCGCGGTGGAGCTCTTTCCCGACCCCGCCGGCCCGTCCAGCGCGATGATGATCCCGTCCGGGTGCCGCCTGGCCGATGTCTCTTCAGTCATCCGTTCGTCCGTGGACACGTTCGTCGTCTCTTCGATTCAGGCTTTTACATCGACATCAGGGCTTGGGCGTGTTCGGCGCCGAGGCGCCGAACCGGGCTGCGCGCTGCGTAGGGCACGATACCGCCGTGCCCAACGCAGCCGGGCCGCCGCCGCCACAAACAGCCGTGGCGGCGCCGTCCCGGCCCTCCGGGCGCGCATCCCTCACGCATCGCAGCACTTACCCCGCGTGGCCCTCTCCCCGCGCCTGAGAGCGCTCCCCTCTCCCGTTCCGGAAGAGGGAGGCATGCGGCACCACGAGGTGCCCTGCAAGCATGCAAGCGAAAGAGCTTCGGCTCGCCGGAAGCCCGCCCCCACAACCTCTCCCGGAACGGGAGAGGTGGACGGCCTAACCTAAGCCGGCCGGAGAGGGCGCGGCGCCGCCGATCGCAACACTCTTCTACTCCCTCGTCTGCCCCGTCGTTGTCAACCGACTGAGCACCTCCCAGTACCCCGGGTAGCTCACGGCGGCGCACTCGCGGTCGTCGATCTCGATCTCGTTGCGCGGTATCGCGGCGAGCACGCCGAAGGCCATGGCGATGCGATGGTCGCCGTGGGTCACCACGCGGCCGCGCAGCGGGTGGTCGCCGCCGCGGATCACCAGCCCGTCCTCCAGCTCCTCGGCCTCGGCGCCCACGGCGCGCAGCGCGGCGACGATCGCGGCGATGCGGTCGCTCTCCTTCACCCGCAGCTCGCCCGCGCCGGTGATGCGCGTCTCGCCCTCCGCCCGCGCGGCCAGGATCGCCAGCACCGGGATCTCGTCGATCGCGGCGGGGATGTCGGCGGCGCCGATCACCACCGCGCGCAGCTTCGAAGGGCGTACCACCAGGTCCGACACGGGCTCGCCGCCTTCCGCGCGGCCGCGCTCCCACGCCACCAGCCCCATCATCTTGCGCACGATGGTGAAGAAGCCCGTGCGCGTGGGGTTGGCGCAGAGGTCGGGGATGCGCAGCTCCCCCTGCGCCGCCAGCAGCGCCAGCGCCGCCACGAACGCCGCGGACGACGGGTCGCCCGGCACGCGCAGCTCCAGCGGCGGCAGCGGCCCGCCCCACGCCCCCAGCACCGCGCGCACGCCGCCCGCCACCGTCTCGAAGCGCGCGGGGGCGCCCAGCGCGGCGAGCATCCGCTCGGTGTGGTCGCGCGAGAGCACCGGCTCGGTCACGCTCACCGGCACCCCCGCGCCCAGCCCCGCCAGCAGCACGGCCGACTTGATCTGCGCGCTCGCCCTGGGCGACACGTAGTCGACCGAGGAGAGCGATCCGCCGGCCACCTCGATCGGCAGCCGGTCGGGGTCGCCGAGCTCGCGGAAGCGCGCGCCCATGCGCCCCAGCGGCTCGGTGATCCGCCGCATCGGCCGGCCGCGCAGCGACGCGTCGCCGGTCAGCACCGACGCGAACGGACGCGACGCGAGCAGCCCCATCATCAGCCGCGCCGTGGTTCCGCTGTTGCCGCAGTCCAGCGGCGCGGCCGGCGCGCGCCACGCGCCGATCCCGCGCCCGCGCACCACGATCTCGCCCCCGTCCGCCGGCGGCTCGGGCACGTCGCACCCCAGCGCGCGCAGCACCGAGGCGGTGCTGCGGCAGTCCTCGCCGGGAAGCAGCCCGGAGAGGCGGCTGTCGCCCTGGGCGCAGGCGGCCAGCATCAGCGCGCGGTGCGTGATCGACTTGTCGCCGGGCACCCGCACGGTGCCCGAGATGCGGTACGTCATTCGTCTCCGGCGGGCGGGGAGCCACGGCTGCGAGGGGCGAAACGTACAGCCGCGCGAGTCGGGCGCAACGGGAACGGCCCATGCACGTATGTTTCTCCAGCCCCGTTGCAGATTCACCCCGGCACCCCGCCCTGCCATGATCCGAATCCGCTGGACCGCATCGACTTGCGCCGTCGCGCTCGCCGCCGCCTGCATCGCCGCCGCGCCCGCGGCCGCGCAGCGTGCATCCGTGCGAGGACAGGTGGTTGACACCCGCAGTGGACAGCCCGTCCCGCACGCCGCCGTGCACGTGGGCGACAACCGCACCACCGCCGTGGCCGACAAGGAGGGCCGCTTCTTTCTCGACCACCTGCGCCCCGGCTCGCGCGCCATCTGGGCCGAGGCGCCCGGCTACACCGGCGAGGTCGGCGTGGTGGAGATCCCCCGCGGCCCCGTCGAGGTGACGGTGCAGATGCAGAGCGACCCGGTGCGCCTGGAAGCGCTGCTGGTGACCACCAACCGCTTCGACCGGCGCGCCCGCTCCTACGCGGGGAGCGTGCGGGTGTTCAAGCAGTCGGATTTGGCGCAGATGTGGTACCCCAACCTCGCGCAGCTCCTGCAGAGCCGCGCCCGCGTGCGCCCCACGACCTGCCGCGGGTACTCGACCCAGGGCCGGCTGGGCTGCGTGTCCTTCCGCGGCAGCACCTCGATGTCGCGCGTGTACGTGGACGAGGCCCCCTGGATCGGCGGCAGCGAGTCGCTGGCCGACTTCCAGATCCCCGACCTGGCGCGGGTGGAGGTGTTCGCCGGCGGCCGCGAGGTGCGGGTGTACACGCGCCAGTTCATGAACTGGGCGTCGAAGCGGCCGTTCGTGCCCACCCCGCTGGGCCTGGGCATCTAGGCAGTCCGCAGGTCAGCGTCACGGCGCGCCTCCCCGGCGCGCCGGACCGAGGGTGCGCCCGCGCCGGGCGCACCCGTCCCCACCCCGGCAGCCACCGCCATGCGCCCGCTCCGCCCGCACGCGCTCGCCCTGCTGGCCCTGGCCCTGCTCCCAGCGACGACCGCGGCCGCCCAGCGCGCCGTGGTGCGCGGGCAGGTGGTGGACACCCGCAGCGGGAATCCCGTGGCCCACGCCGCCGTGTACGTGGGCGACGACCGCACCGTGGCCCTCGCCGACGCGCAGGGCCGCTTCGAGCTGAAGCACA
Source organism: Longimicrobium sp. (assembly GCA_035630095.1). Lineage (GTDB taxonomy): Bacteria > Gemmatimonadota > Gemmatimonadetes > Longimicrobiales > Longimicrobiaceae > Longimicrobium. The sequence goes on along the minus strand of DASQLJ010000172.1, from coordinate 4,924 downwards.
TCCGCCCCGGCACCCGCGCCATCTGGGCCGACGCGCCGGGGTACAGCATGGACGTGGGCGTGGTGGAGGTCCCCGCCGATTCGGCAAGCGTGACGGTGGAGATGCGCAGCGACCCGGTGCGCCTGGCCACGCTGATGGTGAGCACCAGCCGCATCGACCGCCGCGCCAGGGCGTTCGCCGGCACCGTGCGCGTCTTCCGCGAGCGCGACATGGCGGGGGCGTGGTACAGCACCCTCCTGCAGATGGTGGAAAGCCGCGGCGGCGTGCGCACCACCTTCTGCCCCGGCTACGGCCTGGGCTCCACCCGCGAGTCGGCGGGGTTCGCCGCCATGGCCTTCGGCTCCGGCAGGGGCGACTGCGTGTATTCGCGCGGCCGCGCGGAGAGCTCCGCCGTCTACATCGACGAGGCGCGCTGGATCGGCGGCCTGGGCTCGCTCTCCGACTTCCGGCTCCCCGACGTGGCGCGCGTGGAGGTGTACGGCCACGGCCGCGAGGTGCGCGTGTACACCCGCATGTTCATGGACTGGGTGTCGGAGCGGCCGTTCGTGCCGGTGCCCATCGGCCACGGCTTCTAGCCCCCCACCCGGGACGGCGGGCTCGAACGATCCGCGGCGCCTGGAGTTCAGGCGCCGCGGATCGTTTTTTCGATCGACCCACCCTTCGACCTACTCCGGCGGCGCGAGGTCGGCCAGGCGGACGGTGCCGGCGCGCACGGTGCGCAGCGCGCCGGCCTGCGTGCGCACCAGCAGCGCGCCGGCGGGGGTGATGCCGATCGCGGTGCCGGCCACGGCTTCCGTGCCGGTGACGCGAACGCCGCGGCCCAGCAGCGTGTCGCGCTCGCGCAGCGCCTCCAGCAGCGCCCCGCCGAGCTCCGCGGGCGGGTGCGACAGGCGCCGCAGGATCGCCCCGGCCACCGCGCCCGCCACGTCCGCGCGCGACGGCGACCAGCCGGCGGTGATGCGCAGCGAGGTGGCGGTGTCGCGCAGCGCCTCGGGAAAGTCCGCGATGGAGTGAAGGACGTTGATGCCGATGCCGGCGACCACGTACCCCGGCCGCGCCCCGTCCCAGCTTCCCTCGCAGAGGATACCGGCCAGCTTGCGCCCCGCCAGGTGCAGGTCGTTGGGCCACTTGATCGCCACCCGCGCCGGGCGGACGAAGGGATCGAGCGCGTCCGCCGCGGCCAGGCCCACCAGGATCGGCAGCAGCCCCGGCGCGGCGAGCGACTCCGGCCGCAGCACCATCGACAGCCACACGCCCACCCCGGGCGGCGACGACCAGCCCTTGCCACCCCGTCCCCGCCCCGCCGTCTGCTCGTCCGCGAGCACGGCGGTGCCGCCGGGGGCGCCGGCCTCGGCGAGCGCGCGGGCCACGTCGTTGGTCGACCCCGCACGATGGAACAGGTGCACGGCGGGAAGGCCCCACCGCGACGCCAGCGTGGCGGCGGTGGCGCCCTCCCAGCGCTCGGCGGGCGTGTCGCTCACCCCGGCGCCGCCTCCAGCCGCAGCGACAGGTCCAGCGCGGGCGCCGAGTGCGTCAGCGCGCCCACGGAGATGAAGTCCACCCCCGAGCGCGCGAACGCCGCGATCGTCTCCAGCGTGATGCCGCCGGACGCCTCCGTCTCCGGCCGCGGCTCGGCGGCCGCGACCAGCGCCACCGCCTCGGCCATCAGCTCGGGCGTCATGTTGTCGAACATGATGCGGTCCACACCCGCCGCCAGCGCCTGGCGCACCTCGTCCAGCGTGGTGGTCTCCACCTCCACCCGCAGGCCGCGGTCGTTGCGCGCGCGCACGGCGGCCACCGCCGCGGCGATCCCGCCCGCCGCGGCGATGTGGTTGTCCTTGATCATCACCATGTCGTGGAGCCCGCCGCGGTGGTTGGCGCCGCCCCCGGCCACCACGGCCGCCTTCTCCAGCAGCCGCATCCCCGGCGTGGTCTTGCGGGTGTCGATCACGCGCGCGCCGGTCCCCGCCACCTCGCGCACGTAGCGCCGGGTGACGGTGGCCACGCCGCTCAGCCGCTGCATGAAGTTCAGCGCCGTCCGCTCGGCGGTGAGGATCGAGCGCGCCGGGCCCACCACGCGCATCACCACGTCCCCCGGCTCCACCGCCGCCCCGTCTCCCGCGTCGACGAGGACGGAGAGCGACGGGTCCACGCGCCGGAACACCTCCACCGCCACCTCCGTCCCCGCGACCACGCCGGGCGCCTTGGCGACGATCCGCGCCACCGCCCGCCGGTCATCGGGAACCGTCCAGAGCGAGGTGAAGTCCCCCGCCCCCACGTCCTCCGCCAGCGCCGCCTCGATCAGCGCCACCGCCTCGCTCGGCAGGCTCATGGCGCGGCGGGGACGGCGGCCTCGGGCGGCCGCGCCGCCTGTCCGGGCGGCGGGCCGTTCACGATCCGCTCGTAGTAGCGCTCGTACTGGGGGATGATGATGTCCACGCCGTAGCGCTCCACCGCGCTCCGCCGCGCCTGCTCGCTGAAGCGGCGCCAGGTGTCGCCGTCGCGCAGGATGTGCGCGGCGCCGTCGGCCATCGCCTCCACGTCGCCCACGGGTGCCAGGAAGCCGGTCTCGCCGTGGTCCACCACCTCGGGGAGCCCGCCCGCGCGCGACGCGATCACGGGAACGCCGCTGGCCATCGCCTCCAGCGCCACCAGGCCGAACGACTCGTTCTCCGACGGCAGGATCAGCAGGTCGGCGCACGCCATGATCTCGGCCACCGAGTCCTGCTTCCCCAGGAACACCACGCGGTCGCTCACCCCCTGCGCCCGCGCCTCCTCGGCCGCCGCCGGCCGCTCCGGCCCGTCGCCCACGAAGACCAGGCGCGCGGGGATCTCGCGGGCCATCCGCGCGAACACCTTCACCACGTCGCGGATGCGCTTGACCGGGCGGAAGTTGGAGACGTGCAGCACGAGCTTCTCGCCGTCGCGCAGGAAGGCCGTCTTCCAGCAGGGATAGCGGTCGCGGCCGTACAGGTCGGGGTCCACGAAGTTGGGGACCACCTCGATCAGGTCGGCCGGCACCCGAAACGCGTCCACCGTCTCGCGCTTCAGGTAGTTGGAGACGGCGGTGATCCCGTCGGACTTGAGGATCGAGAAGCGCGTGATCTCCCAGAAGTTGCGCTCCTGCCCCACCAGCGTGATGTCGGTGCCGTGCAGCGTGGTGACGATGCGCGTGGACGCCCGGTCGCCCAGCATCTCCCGCGCGATCCAGGCGCTGGTGGCGTGGGGGATGGCGTAGTGCACGTGCAGCAGGTCGAGCCCCTCGCGCAGCGCCACCTCGTGCATCACCGCCGAGAGCGCGAGCGAGTAGTTGTTGTGCTCGAACAGCGGGTAGTGCACCATCTCCACCTCGTGGAAGAACACGCGCTCCATGAAGTGGGGAAGCCGGAACGGCTGGGCGTACGAGATGAAGTGGATCTCGTGGCCGCGCTCGGCCAGCTCGATCCCCAGCTCGGTGGCGATGGCGCCCGAGCCGCCGTAGGTGGGGTAGCAGGTGATGCCGATCTTCACGAAAGTGCCCGGTCCCGAGTGCCCAGTGCCCAGTGAACGGCCGGCGAATCCGGCATCCGGCGTACCCGCCCGCGTGGCGTCAGGTCCGCTCCGCCGCCGCGCGCCACGCGGCGGCGATCTCGCCGGCCAGCTCGGCGCGCGGGCGGGTGGCGTCCAGCCGCACGGCGCTCGCGGGGAGCTGCGTGCGGTTCCAGGTGTCCTGCCGCCTGGTGTAGGCGCGGGTGTTCTTCCGCACCAGCTCCAGCGCCTCCTCCAGCGTCCGCTCGCCGCGCAGGTACGGGATCAGCTCCGCGTAGCCGTGCGCGTTCAGCCCCGGCGCGTCCTCGCCGAAGCGCGCGACCAGGCGCTTCACCTCGTCCACCAGCCCATTCTCCACCATCCCGCCCACGCGCGTGTCCACCGTGGCGCGCAGGCGCTCGCGCGGGACCACGAGGACGAAGGGGAGCACGGCGACGCCGGGCGCCTCGGGCGGCGAGTTGCGGTGCCACCACGCCAGCGTCCGCCCGGTGAGCAGCGGCACCTCCAGCGCCCGCATCAGCCGCTGCCGGCCGCCCCACGCCTGCAGCCGCGCGGCGCCCTCGGGGTCCACCTCGGCCAGGCGGCGATGCAGTTCCTCGTCGCTCATCGCCTCCATCTTGGCGGCGAGCGCGGCGCGGGCGGCGGGGTCCGGCTCCGGCTCCCGGAAGATGGGGTCGGTGAGCGCGCGGAGAAAGAAGCCGGTGCCGCCCACCAGCATCGGCACGCGGCCGCGCGCGCGGATTTGCGGAATCACCTCGCGGGTGTAGCGCGCCCACTGCCCCGCGCTGAAGCGGTGGTCGGGGTCGACCAGGTCGATGCCGTGGTGCGGGATCCCCCCGCGCTCCTCCGGCGTCGGCTTGGCGGTGCCCACGTCCATCCCGCGGTAGACGGAGCGCGAGTCCATGGAGATGATCTCCCCGTCCACCCGCCGCGCCACCTCGATCGACAGCGCCGTCTTCCCCGAGGAGGTGGGACCGACGATCGCGAGCGCCTCCGGCGTCATACGGAGTGCCAAAAGTTGCTGCCGGACCCAAAACGGAAGAGCCGGATCCGGGCGTGTCCCTCCGCTGCGCTCCGGGCCGGGCTTCGCGCGCCGTAGGCAACGATACCGCCGTTGCCAACGGCGCCGAGCCGCCGGCGCGCCATGGCCCCGGTCGTTTCCGCGGTCGGCAGTGATGGCGCGCCGGCGTCTCGGCCCTCCGGGCGCGAATCCCTCACGCAAACCGCCCGCTCGCGGGGAGTTCGTGGGATCCGTTTCACCACGACCTGTCCGGCCGCAGACGGCGCGCGAGCCCGCCGGCAGCCACGCACGCAATCATCCGCACCGAGCCCCAGGCGCACTCCCGCACCTGTTCGCCGTTCCTCATCCCGACCTCCCGAACCTCCGGTGCAGCTC
>DASQLJ010000171.1:0-11323 GCA_035630095.1 Longimicrobium sp. | reverse complement strand
CGCCGGCGGCTCGGCGCCGTTGGCAACGGCGGTATCGTTGCCTACGGCGCGCGAAGCCCGGCCCGGAGCGCAGCGGAGGGACACGCCCGGATCCGGCTCTTCCGTTTCAGGCCCCGGCACACTTTTCGGACTCCGTATCAGGCGTCCATCTCGGGCTTCAGGCGGTGGTGGCGGAGGAAGTCCATGAACTTCAGGTAGTCGGCCGCATCGATGGAGAAGACGTTCAGGAGGCGCTTGTAGCTGCCGCGCGACGCCTGCAGCCCCTGCGCGATCACCTCGCGCACCTCGCCGCGGTTCAGGTCGCGGTCCAGGAAGGGGCGGTGCACCGTCTCCCAGAACGAGTCCTCGCCGCTGGCCATCCGCGCGCAGATCTCGTTGATGGCCGCCGTGTTGGAGGCGTCCTGCACCTCGCCGGCGGCCGCCTCGAGCGCCCCCGTGAAGTCGACGGGGAGGATCTGCGTGCCGCTGCTCATGTGGAAGCCGGTGTCGATCACGCTCTTGACCTCGCGGACGTTCCCCGGCCAGCGGTGCACCCGCAGGGCGCGCCGCGCCTCGGGCGAGAGCTCGCGCCGCACGCGCGTCTCGCGGCCGACGCGGTCCAGGTAGTACTGGGCGATCATCTCCCAGTCGTCGCCACGGGCGCGCACGGGGGGAACGTGCACGCGCAGCGGGCGGAGGCGGTAGTAGAGGTCGGCGCGGAACTTCCCCGACGCGATCATGGGCGTCAGGTCGCGGCTGGTGGCCGCCACCACGCGCACGTCCACGCGCTTCACCTGCGAGCTCCCCACGGGCACGATCTCGCCCTCCGATAGCGTGCGCAGCAGCATGGCCTGCGCCTGCGGGGGAAGGTCGCCCACCTCGTCCAGGAACACGAACCCGCCGTCCGCCTCCTCGAAGATCCCCCGGTGGTCGGCCTGGGCCCCGGTGAAGCTCCCCCTCCGGTGCCCGAACAGCTCGCTGGCCACCAGCTCCGTCCCCACGTACTGCGCGCAGTTCACCGTCTGGAAGGTGCGGCGATGGCGCCGCGCGTTCAGGAACAGCGCCCGCGCGAAGAGCTCCTTCCCCGTTCCCGTCTCTCCCGTGATCAGCACCGGGCTGTCCGACGCCGCGAAGCGCACGATCTTCTCGAGCGCCTCCGCCAGCAGGGGGTGCCGGCCGACGAGGACCGTCGCGCGCCGCTCGCCCCATTCGTCGAGCGACTGCTCGTGGATGGTTCGCGCGATGTCGAGCTGAAGGGAGGAATCCGGGGCTGAGGAGAGGAGGGTCTGCACGGCCATCTTTCCTGCGTGAAGAGGGAGGGTGGGGACGGGTAGCCGGGCGCCGGGCAGCGCGTACGCCGCCTTGGACGATCTTACAGGTGCAACGACGCGCCGCCCGCGCTTCTGACTTCCCGGGACATTCCGTTACCGCTTGCGGCCGTGACCGCGCGTGCAGGCATGCGGGGGGCGTGGTGTCGCCGCGGGGAAGCTGGCGAAGTGGCGCCAGGGGCGGGCGTCCCGGCAGGGGAGCCTCGGGAGCGAGAGCCGTGCGGAATCACGCGGCGTTTGCTCCACCGTCTACGGATTTACGCCGGGAAACATCTGGATAATAAACGCTTGTTCGTCGCGTACAAGAGGAAAGGGTGTTCAGTTTTGGAGTGTCGCTCCAAATGAGTCGCAAACGGTTTGCGACCCGGGACAAACTGCAGCCTCCGCCACGTTCGAACGGCCCATTCGCCCCTCCATCACCTTGTTTCCACCTCCCGGATCGACTCGCCCCCGCACCGCAACGCAAGGGCCATCGCGGGAACAGAGGCCGTCCTTCCTCGCCGTGTGGGACGCGTCGCAGCCGCCGTCGTTCGATCTCGCCGGATCGACGGCTCGCGTGCCCGACCCGCCATCGAAGTGCTTCCACGATGGCGCGTCGGTGGCGTCCAGATCCGCGAAGCGCCGGCGGAGGAGGGCACCCGGATCGATCGGAAAGCCGAATAAACCGCCCCTACCGGCCGTGGCATGGCGGAGCGAGGGCCTCGCCTCCCCGCGGGGCGGCCCCGTAACACCGTGACCCGGCCGATGATAGGGAGGTTCTCTGTTTCCTATGCCTGCGCGAAGGCCGCAATCGCCCGTCCAGGTCCACCCGCGCGCGGCGCGTAAGCGGCGGCGAAGCGGGCCACGGCCTCGGCGGACGCCAGCGCTTCGAGCGATAGCCGGGTGAGCGCCCGCAGCGCGCGCGCGGTCTCTTCCACGGGAGCGGCGCCGCGCGGGCGCAGCGCGTCGATCGCCTCCAGGTTCGCCGCGGCGCTGCGCACCATCGCCTGGAGCACGGTGAAGGCGGCCGCCGAGAGCGGCGGCGTGCCGCGGTAGTTCTGCAGGCGCCCGCCTTCGCGGTAGGTGTCGCCCTCCACGCCCATGAAGCGCAGGAACCAGCCGCCGGCGTAGCGCCCTTCCGCGGCGCGGATCCCCTGGTAGTCGGCGATCAGCTCGTCGTGCAGCGAGTTGCGCATGCTCCCGTAGACGCGCCGCGTGAAGTAGTGCGCGCACTCGTGCTCCAGGCGCACGGCGAGCGACTTCCTCCGCCACTCGTCCTCGTCCATCCCCAGCGCCTCCGCGGGCACGGCGCTGTAGGGGCCGGTGGAGAGGAGGATGAAGCGGTCCTGGTAGCGCTCCCTGCGCGGCACCACCTCGCCGCGGAAGTACGCCGTCCACCCGCCGGCGGAGGCGGCCCCGGGGTTCGCGGCCTCCCACGCGCCGCGGATCGCGGCGACGCGGTCCCAGTTGTTGTAGCCGCCCACGATGCAGGCGCCCATCGAGTCGGGGAGGGCGTCCGGCTCGTTCTTGCGCGTGATGGCGCGGACCAGTGCCACGAAGTCGGCGCGGCGGTCGGCGACGATCACCGGGATCCGCCCCGCCGGCGTGGCGTGGAGGAAGAGGCGGACGCCGTCGGGATCCTCCAGCGGCAGGCCGCCGCCGGGGTGCGAGACCGGCTCGCCGCGCAGGGTGGCGGCGCGGTACGCGTCCGTCGCGGCGATGCCGGCCTCCACGGGGAAGCGGAGCTGCGGGAGCACGCGCCGCAGCACGGGGGCCACGCCCTCCTCGGCGGCGGCGCGGACGTAGCCCTCCCAGGCGGCCACGTGCGGCTCGTCGGGGAGCGGGAGCGCCGCCTCCAGCGGCTCCGCGGCGGCGAAGGCGTTCTCGGTGTAGGCCAGCAGCTCGCCGGTCTCGCCGTCCGTGGCGCCGTGTGCGCGGAGCACGTCCACGCGGAAGCGCATTTCGTCCATCGTCCACCCTGTCGTTTGATGCTTCCGCGCCGGATCGCCATCGACCGGAACGAAGGTGCGGCGGGCCCCGTGATGCGTCGGATCGGGTCGATCCCCTCCAGCCCGCTCCCGGCGCCTACCTCGCGGCCAGCGTTTCGCCGAGGTAGTGGAACAATCCGCCGCGCACCACCGTCTTCACCATCGCGCGGGAGGAAAGGTCGCCCTGCGCGTCGAAGCCGACCGGACCGGTGACCGCCGCGTGGTTCCGCATCGCCCGCAGCGCCGCCGCCACGTCTTCCGGCGCGGCCGACTTGGCGGTGCGCATCGCCGCGGCGAGCACCTGGACGGCGTCGTAGCCCAGCGCGGCGCCCGCGTCGGCGTCGGTCCCGAAGCGGCGGCGGAAGCTCTGCGCGAAGCGGTGGACCTCGGGGCGCGGCTCGCCGGGGTGGAAGGGGGTGGGGACCACCGTGCCCTCCACCGCCGCGCCGCCCGCCTGCACCAGCGCGGGCGAGCTCATCGCGTCGTCGCCCAGGATCGGCACGTCGAGCCCCTGCCGGCGCGCCTCGGCCACCAGGTAGCCGGCCTGCGGCACCTGCCCGGCCAGGAAGATGGCGTCCAGCTCCATCTCCTTCCATTCGGCCAGGGTGGGCGCGAAGGTGCGCCCGTCGCCCTGCGCCTCGGCGGCGTAGCTGGCGCGCGCCACCACCGTGAGCGCCGAGCTGGCCGCCCGCTCCTCGAAGGCGTTGGCCAGCGCGCGGCCGTACGAGTTGCGCACGTAGTAGATGGCCACGCGCCGGTAGCCGCGCCGCGCGGCGTACTCGGCCATCGCGCGCCCCGTCTCGCGGTCGGTGGGGATGATGCGGAAGACGCGCGCGTACCCCTTGGCGGTGAGCCCCGGATCGGTGGAGGCGGGCGCCACCAGCACCATCCCGCCCGACTCGTAGACCGAGGCCGCGGGGACGGTGACGTAGCTGTGCAGGTGGCCGATCACCGCCGCGACCGAGGGGTCGTCGGCCAGCTTCTGCGCGACCAGGAGCCCGTCGTTCACGGAGCCGCGGTCGTCCTCCATGCGCAGCTTCAGCGGCCGCCCGCCGATCCCGCCGGCGGCGTTCACCTCGTCCACCGCCATCTGCAGCCCCTCGGCGAAGCGGATCTCGCCGCGCGCCTGGAAGGGCCACACGGCGGCCACCGTGATCTCCCCCCGGCCCTCGCGCCCCAGCCGGGCGCGCTCCTCGGCGGGGGTGCCGGGGCCGCAGGCCGCCGCGGCGGCGGCCAGGAGCAGTGCCGCGCGAATGTGTCTCATGTCCGTGTCCCTCGGGTGCGTCGGTCTCGGGATGGGTCGGGTATGCCGGTTCGTCTGCCACTCGGCCGCCGGACCAGGCGTCCGCCGGGTGGGTCGCGTCCTCTACGCCAGCTGCCGTTTCGCCAGCCCGGCGAAGAGGCCGTCCTGCGCGATCAGCTCGTCGTAGCTCCCGCTCTGCACGATGCGCCCGGCTTCGATCACGAAGATGCGGTCGGCGTGCAGGATGGTGCTGAGCCGGTGGGCGATGACGATGCGCGTGGCCGAGAGCCGGTCCAGGCTCTCGGTGACGATCGCCTGCGTGCGGTTGTCGAGCGCGCTGGTGGCTTCGTCGAAGAAGAGGATGCGCGGGCGCTGCACGATGGCGCGGGCGATCATCAGCCGCTGGCGCTGGCCGCCGGAAAGGGTGCCGCCGCCCTCGCTCACGACCGTGTGCATCCCCATCGGCATCGCGCGGACGTCCTCCTCGAAGCCGGCCATCCGCGCCGCCTCCCAGGCGTCGTCCTGGCTGCCGGGGGTGCTCCCCATGATGTTGGTGAAGATGTCGCCCGACATCAGCCGGCCGTTCTGCAGCACCACCCCGATCTGGCGCCGCACCGCCTGCGCGTCGAGCCCGGCCAGCTCGCGCCCGTCGTAGTAGACGGCGCCCGACTCCGGCGTCTCGAAGCCCAGCAGCAGCCGCAGCAGCGTGCTCTTCCCCGAGCCCGACGGGCCCACGAAGGCCACGAACTCGCCGGCGCGGATGTGCATGGTCAGGTCGCGCACGATCGGCGGGCCGTCGCCGGCGTAGCGGAACACCACCCGCTCCAGGTCGATGGCGCCGGTGAGGATGCCGGGGTCGGCCTTGGCCGTGTCCACCTCGGGGAGCGTCTCCAGGATCGGGCGGGCCTGCTCGTAGAGCGGGAACACCGCCATGGCGCCCAGGAGCGCGGTGGAGGCGCCCAGCATCCCCGCCAGGCAGGTGCCGAACGAGGTCATGAAGGCCATGAAGTCGCCGGTGCGCAGCGGGCTCTCCCCCGACGACATCAGCGGGAGCGCCACGGCGTACAGCACCAGCGTGGTGACCACCGGGTAGCCGGCGTTGAAGGCCGCCACCCCGTTCCCGATCGAGCGGGCGCGGAACTGCAGCCGCCGCTGCTCGCTGAACCCCTTCGCCCAGATCGAGAACGCCTGCCCCTCGGCCGCGGCGGTGCGCAGCTTGGCGATGGAGGAGAGGAACTGGAGCACCGACCCCGAGAGCCGCCCCTGCATGGCGGCGATGCGGTGCTCGCTGGCCATCTGCAGCCGGCTGGCGGCCGCCGCGACCACGATCGCCAGCGCGATCAGCCCCGTGCCCCACAGCGCCAGCCGGGGCGAGTAGCTGTACAGCAGCCCGAAGTGCACCAGCGAGAAGAGCCCGGAGAGGAGCGCGGAGACGGTTGCCCCGGAGAGCTGCTGGCGGATGGCGTCGATCCCCATGGCGCGGCTGGCCAGGTTCCCCGCGGTGTAGGGGCGGAAGAAGGGCATGGGCAGCCCCAGCACCCGGTCCCACACGGCGGCCTGGGTGGCGCCGCCCATCCGCCCCTCGATGCGCACCAGCGCCACCCCGGCGGTCAGGCGGAAGAGGAAGGTGGCCAGCGCGATCACCAGGAGCGCCAGGGTGATCTGGAAGAGCTGCCCGCGCTCGGCGCCGGGGATCACGTCGTTGAAGATCATCCCCGTGGCGATCGGGGTGACCAGCGAGAGGAGGGCGGCGGCCGCGGAGAGCCCGGCCACCATCCCCAGGTCGCGCCCGCACCCCTTGAGCCCGAAGCGGACCACGTCCTTCAGCCCCAGGGCCTGGTCGGCGAAGGGGCGGTAGAAGGTGAACGCCACCGGCTTCACCCCGTCGGCGACGGCCGCGTCCACGGGCGTCTCGGTGCGCGCCCGCGGGTCGTGCAGGGTGTAGCGGGCCCCGGGGGCGGGGAGGAGCGCCACCGGGCGCTCGTCCTCGGCCATCCAGGCCAGGAGGGGGCCGCCGTCCTCGCGCCACCACCCCTCGCGCAGCACCACCTGGCGGGTGCGCAGGCGCGAGGCGCGCGCCACCGCGGCCAGCGGGTCGCGCGGGAGCGGCGCCCCCTTCTCGCGCGGGTAGGGGTGCACCGCCACGTCCAGCGCGGCGCCCACCAGCCGGCAGGCGGCCAGGAGCAGGTCGTCGCCCGGCGCGCCCTCCTCGGCGGCGCGCAGGCGCACGCGGGCGGCGGGGGCGTTGGCCTCCAGCGTCCCCGCCAGGCGCGCCATGGCGCCGCGGAAGGCGCCGCGGGCGGCGGCGGCCTTCTCGCGCAGCCGCTCGCGCTCGGCGCCGGCGGCCTCGTCCCCCATCCGCGCCACGCAGTCGAGCACCAGGGCGTGCAGCCGCTCCAGCCCTTCCCACGCCTCGCCGCGCTCCAGCGCGCCGGGGGTCTCCAGCAGGTCCAGCCGGCAGCGCCCCTGCACCTCCATCCAGGCGCGGCGCGAGAGCGGGGTGAAGTCGCCGTTCACCTTGAGCCCCTCGCGCCCCAGCAGGAGCGACGAGCCGTCCAGGTGCCGCACCCACGCCACCCGCCGCCCCGGCCGCACGAAGCGGGCGCCGGCGGGGAGCTCGGGGGCGTCGGGCCCCACCTCGGCGCACCCCTCGGGGGCCATGTCGCGCGAGACGGCGGCGCAGAGCAGGTCCACCCACTCGTCCAGGAGCGCCGCGAGGGCGCCCGAGCGGGCGGGGTCGAGCGCGGCGGCGCCGAGCTGGCGCCGCTCCACCGGCGAGACGCGGGTGCCGGGGGCGCCCACCGCCAGGAGGCCGACGGAGGCGGCGCGCGCGCCGGTGCCGAAGAGCATCCCCCCGCGCTCCACGCGGAAGAGGTGCGTGCGGCTCCCGGCCACCTCGCCCGCCGCGAGCGGGACGGCGAAGACGTCGATCCGCCCGGCGGCCACCCGCCAGGCGCCGGCGCCGGCCAGGAGGAAGGGGCGGTCGCTCCCGGCGTCCACGTAGGGGGCGCCGGCCGCGAAGAGGGCGGCGGGGTCGGTCACGAGGGTGTCGAGCATGGTTCGGCTCACTCCGAGGCGATCAGGCGGCTGTAGTAGCCGGGGAGGGCGGCCAGCTGATCGTGCGTGCCGCGCTGGACGATCTTCCCCTGGTGGAGGACGATGATCTCGTCGCAGTCGCGGATCGTGGAAAGCCGGTGCGCCACGATCAGGCAGGTGCAGCCGCGCCGGCGGAGGTTGTCGTCGATCGCCTTCTCGGTGGCCGGGTCGAGGGCGCTGGTGGCCTCGTCGAGCACCAGGATGGTGGGGTTGTTGGCGAGCGCGCGGGCGATCTCCAGCCGCTGCCGCTGGCCGCCGCTGAAGTTGGTGCCCCCCTCCTCCACCGCGCTGGCGTAGCCGCCGGGGCGCGAGGCGACCTCGTCGTGGATGCACGCGTCGCGGCACGCCTGGAGGAGGTCGGCCTCGGGGACGGTGGCGTCCCACAGGGTCACGTTCTCGCGGACGGTCCCCTCGAACATGAAGATCTCCTGGTCGACGATGGCCATGGAGTTGGCCACCACCGCGCGCGGGAGGGTGGCGCGCCCCCGGCCGTCGAAGCGGATCTCCCCCGACCAGGGCTCGTAGAGGCCGGAGACCAGCCTGGAGAGGGTGGACTTCCCGCACCCCGAGCCCCCCACCAGCGCCACCCGGGCGCCGGGCTTCAGGCTCAGGGAGAAGTTCTCGATCAGCGGCGGGTCGAGCGGCGAGTAGCCGAAGGTGACGTCCCGCAGCTCCAGGAAGCCGCCCAGCTTGACCGGCGCGGTCCCGTCGTCCGCGTCGTCGCTCCCCGGGGCGGCGGCGCGCGGGTCGACCTTCGCGCGCAGGACGTCGTCCAGGCGGTTCATGTCGCCCTTGACCTCCTGCAGCGTCCCGCCGAGGGAGACCAGGCGGTTGACCGGGTTGACGAAGGCCAGCATGAGCGCCTGGAAGGCCATCAGCATCCCCATGCTCAGGTGGCCGTCCATCACCCGCATCCCCCCGAAGCCCAGCAGGAGGGCGGTGTTCACCGTGAGCAGGAACTGCGGCACCTGGGCCAGCAGCGTGCCGGTCAGCGAGATCTGCTGGCTGGCGTTGATCACCTTGGCCTGGTAGCCCGACCAGCGGGCGAAGAAGTCGGACTCGCTCCCGGTGGCCTTGAGCGACTCGATCGTCTGCAGCCCACCCATGGCGGTGCCCATCATCTTCCCGGCGTCCTGCAGCACGCGCTGGGTGAGGTCGACGCGGCGGCGCGACATCACCTTGAGCACCACCATGTTCAGCAGGACGATGGAGACGGAGAGGAGGGTCAGCCACACGTCGTACTGGATCATCATCGCCGCGTAGAAGGCGATGACCACGAAGTTCAGCACCGTGGTGGCCAAGTCGCCCGAGAGGAGGCGGGCGACCTTGTCGTTGATGGCCACGCGCCCGCCGATCTCGCCGGCGAAGCGCTGGTTGAAGAAGGTGATCGGGAGCCGCAGCACGTGCCAGAAGAAGGTGGCCGAGGTGGAGAGCGCCACCTTGGTCTCCAGCCGCAGCAGGTAGCGCTGCTGCACGAAGGTGAGCACCGCCTGCACCACCGCGGTCAGCGCCATCAGGATCAGCAGGGGGCGCAGCCACGAGGCGAGCCCCTTCACCAGCACGCTGTCCACGAAGACGCGCGAGTAGGTGGGCACCACCAGCCCGGGCACCACCAGCGCCAGCCCGGCCAGGATCACGAAGAGGAGCGCGGCGCGCGAGCCGGCCAGCCGCGGCGCCAGCGAGGCCAGCAGGCCGCGCCGCTCGCCGCCGGGCTGGAACTCGGGGGTCTTCTCGAAGACCATGACCACGCCGGTGAACGACTGGTCGAACTCCTCCTCCGAGATGACGCGCGGCCCCGAGCCGGGGTCGTTGATGCGGACCTTCCCCTTGTGGTCGAAGCCGTCGAGTACCAGGAAGTGGTTGAAGTTCCAGTGCACGATCGCCGGCACGGGGAGCGTGCGCAGCTGCGCCGGCTCCTTCTTGTACCCCTTGGCCCCCAGCCCCAGGCCGCGCGCGGCCTTGAGCAGGTTGCTGGCCTTGCTCCCGTCGCGCGAGACGCCGCACGCCACGCGCAGCTCCTCGAGCGGGGCGTGGCGGCCGTGGTGGGCCAGGATCATCGCCAGCGCCGCCGCGCCGCACTCCACCGCCTCCATCTGCAGGACGGTGGGGGTGCGCACCCACTTCACCGGGGCGGCGGGGGCGGGCGTCGCGTCGTCGGGGCGCTGCAGGCGGAACCAGGGGCCCAGCTGCAGCTTTCCCCAGCGCCGGCGCGTGTTTTCGGCCAGTGGCATGGTGGACTTCGGGGCGTTCGTCGTCAGTGGCGGGCGCGCGCCCGGCCGGGTGCGCGCGGCGTTCCTGCTCGTCGGGATCGGGATCGGGGTCGGGCCGAGGCTACATCCCCGACCAGCGGCGCAGCAGCGGGAGCACGGCGGCGATCGGGCGCTGCCGGTCCACGCTGACCAGGCCGTTGGCCAGGGTGCCGCTCTGGATCTCCACCGGTGGCCCGCCCGACGACGACCAGCGGTAGCGGCTGAGCGTGGTGGGGTCCACGATCAGGTCGGCGTGCACCTCGTAGGGGGCGCCCTGGCCGGAGAGCGACTGCACGAGCTGGTCGTTCTTGAGCGCCATCGCCATCCCGCGCGGGGTGGCGGGGAAGCTGGAGACGAAGGTCACCTTCCCCAGCATCATCCCGAACTCTTCCTGGCGCACCGTGGAGGGGGCGATCTGGATCTCCATCCCCGGCTTCACCTTCTTCCCGTGGACCGAGGGGACGTAGATCACGGCCACCAGGTTCTTCACCGAGCTCCCGGTGAGGTCCAGGTTGAGCACCGGCTCGCCGCGGCCCACCATCTTCCCCTGCTCGGTCATCACCTCGAGGATGCGGCCGGTGTAGGGGGAGACCACCTGCGAGGCGCGGCGGAGGTCGCGCTCCATCTTCTCCAGCTCCAGCTGCGCCATGTCGATCTCGCGGCGCGAGGTGGAGACCTGCCGCGAGCGGTCGTTGCTGGTGGTGAGGTTCTGCACCTCGAGCTGGGCGAGCTGGCTGCGCGAGGAGCGGATCTTCTCGCGCGCCTGCTCGTGCTGCTGCCGGGTCTGCAGGAGGGTGGCGCGGGTGAGCAGCCCCTGCGCCACCAGCTGCTCCTGGCTGGCGACACGCTCGGCCAGCAGGCGGAGCGTCTCCTCCTCGGCGGCGATGGTCTGCTCCAGGTTGCGGCGCTGCTCGGCGGCGCTCAGGGCGCGCAGCCGCTCGTCGCTGCCGCTGAACGCCACGGTGCGCGTGTACTCGGCGCGCAGCGCGGTGAGGCGGGCCTTCGCCTCCTGCAGCCGCGCCGAGAGCTCGGGTTGGGCGATCCACGCCACCACCTGCCCCTCGGTCACGCTGTCGCCCACGCTCACGGACACGTCGGTCACGCGCCCCTCGGCGGGGCTGGCGACCTCGAAGATGCCGCCGCTCTTCAGCAGGATCCCGCCGCCGGCCACCTTCTCGGAGAGCGATCCGAAGACCCCCCAGCCGATGGCCATGCCCAGGAGGGCCCCGACGGCGGCGAGCGCCATCCAGCCGCGGGGGTTGGTCACCTGCATCACCTGGTCGAGCTGCTCGGGCGACGAGAGCCGGTCCAGCGACACCTTGCGGAAGACTCGGTTGTCCATGGGTCGGGTGCTTGGGTGCGGGGACGGAGGACGGCGGCGAGTCCTGGTCCGAAGTGCGTCGTACGTGGGGCCGGCTGCTGAGTCGTAAGGGCTAGTCCTGAGTCCTGAGTCCTGAGTCC
>DASQLJ010000170.1:0-2202 GCA_035630095.1 Longimicrobium sp. | reverse complement strand
GCCGTGGCCCACGCCGACCCCGAGAAGGTGCGGCAGATCGTGCTGAACCTCCTCTCCAACGCGGTGAAGTTCACCCCCGGCGGCGGCCGCGTCGTCCTTTCGGGCCACGCGGTGGACGGCCGCGTGCACGTGCAGGTGGCCGACACCGGGATCGGCATCCCCGGCGACAAGCTGGGGACGATCTTCGAGCCCTTCGTGCAGGTGAACGCGGGCTACACCCGCACCACCGAGGGCACCGGGCTGGGGCTGTCCATCAGCCGCGACCTGGCGCGCGCGATGGGCGGCGACCTGACGGTGGAGAGCAGCGAGGGCGGCGGCTCCGTCTTCACCCTCGTCCTCCCCCGCGCCGACGCGCCGTCGTAGGCCCGCGAGACGTTAGGACCGAGGAGAGGCCACGGAGAACCCGCATTCTCCGTGGCCTCAACGCTTTCCACTCCGCTTCTGAACGGCGTGAAACCAACGGTGTCGGTCGCTACCGAATGAGTCAGTAGCGCGACCCGGGCGGGGCGGGGGTCCTGGGGTCCCACACGCGGGCGAACTCGCGTTGCCACGGGGTGGGGTCCTTGTGCATGGCCTCCATGGTCTTGACCATCCCCTGGTACGCCCAGCCGTTCTGCCCTCCGTGGAAAGTCGCCTGGCCTGGTCCGCTCACCGGCGGCTGAAGCCGCAGCGCCGCAGCAACAACTACGAAAAGCCTCGCAAACTGCGCGAGGCTTCTCCGGGTGGGTGGCGGTATCGGGGGTCGATCCGAGGTCTTCGCTCCGCCGTTCATCTTCCGCCGGCAGTGCTACCGCTCGTCGGGGCGGATCCACTTGGTGGTGGTGGGCGGGGTGAAGGCGGCGAAGCGGTCGAGGAGGCGGCGGGGGTCGGCTTCCTCGATCACCAGCGCGCGGTGCTTCTCGGGGACGAAGCCCTCGGCGGTGGCGTGGTCGAAGAGGGCGAGGAGGGTGTCGTAGTAGCCGGCCACGTTCAGCAGGCCGCACGGCTTGGGGTGGAAGCCGAGCTGCGACCAGGTGAGCACCTCGCAGAACTCCTCGAAGGTGCCGAAGCCGCCGGGGAGCGCCACGAATCCGTCGCAGAGGTCGGCCATCATCGCCTTGCGCTCGTGCATGGTCTTCACGACGTGGAGTTGGGTGAGCCCGGCGTGCCCCACCTCGCGCGCCATCAGCGCCTCGGGGATCACGCCCACCACCTCGCCGCCGGCGGCCAGCACGGTGTCGGCCACCTCGCCCATCAGCCCCACGTTGCCGCCGCCGTACACCAGCCCCAGCCCGCGCTCCGCCAGCACGCGCCCCATCTCGCGCGCCGCCTCGGCGTATTCCGGCCGCCGCCCCGCGTTGGACCCGCAGAACACGCACACCCGCCTCAGCTTCCCCTCGCTCATCCCGCTCCCGCCTTTCACGTTCGGATCCACAGGTCGAGCGCGGAAGAGAACCACTCGCACGACGAACGGCAACCGTGCTCCCGGCGCGGACGAGCCGTTCCGCGCGTGAGGTGCGCGGCGATGTCGACGGCTGGCGACGCGGCCAGCCTCGACGAACGCGCACGTGGTTATCCCGCCGTCCGCTGTCACTCGCGGACCCCCGGTCGCACTACTGACTCATCCGCGAGTGGGCCGACACCGTCGGGTTTCACGCGGAGTCAGCGGAGTCAGCGGAGTGAACGGACACGCGCCGGCGTTCGGTCCGCTATCCCCTGAATACGTGAGGGATGCGCGCCCGGAGGGCCGGGAACGCGGCGGCGGGGGCAGTTTCCCGCCGCCGTGGGCCCGGCGCCGTTGGGCAGCGTCGTTTGCTGCCCTACGGCACGCGCAGCCCGTTTGCGCGCCTCGGCGCGCAACACGCCCAAACCCACGCCCTGCCATACCTCCTGTCCCGAGGCGTTTGCCTTCCGCGCCCCGGGCCTGTACGCTTCCCCCCGTGACCCACGCGACCGGCCCGCACCACCTCACGCCTGAAAACCGACCGATGATCCGCTTCGCCCGAACCCTTTGCGGCGCGGCGCTGCTGGCCGCCGCGCTCGCGCCAACCGCGGCCGCCGCGCAGCAGCCCACGCCCACGATCGCCGAGAAGACGCGGGGGACGGAGAAGAAGGACGGCTTCATCCCGCTGTACTGGGACGGCGCCGCGGGGAAGCTGTGGATGGAGATCCCGCGGATGGGGCAGGAGATGCTCTACCAGGTGTCGCTCCCCGCCGGCATCA
>DASQLJ010000169.1:0-8054 GCA_035630095.1 Longimicrobium sp. | reverse complement strand
CCACGCCACCGCCGAGGCCGCCCGTGAGCTGACCCCCGGCACCCCCGGCTTTCGCGCCCGCATCGACGAGTCGCGCGCGGCGGAGCTGGCGTCGGCGCACATCCAGACGCGGCTGTTTCCCCAGGTGCCGGACGGGATGCGCTTCGTCTCGTTCTATCCCATGACCAAGCGGCGCTCCGCCGGCGCCAACTGGTACACGCTTCCCGTGGACGAGCGCAGCCGGTTGATGCGCGAGCACGGGATGACGGGCCGCACCTTTGCCGGCCGCGTGTTCCAGGTGATCACCGGCTCGGTGGGGCTGGACGACTGGGAGTGGGGGGTGACCCTGTTTGCCCGCGACCCGCTGGAGTTCAAGCGCATCGTCACCGAGATGCGCTACGACGAGGCCAGCGCCGTCTACGGCGAGTTCGGGCGATTCTTCACCGGCATCCGATTTGCT
The DNA here is from genome assembly GCA_035630095.1 of Longimicrobium sp. Lineage (GTDB taxonomy): Bacteria > Gemmatimonadota > Gemmatimonadetes > Longimicrobiales > Longimicrobiaceae > Longimicrobium. The sequence goes on along the minus strand of DASQLJ010000169.1, from coordinate 7,615 downwards.
CCCCGGGAGTGGGGCGCCCAGCTCGGAGCGGCGTGACGCTCCGACCCGGGTGCGAGACCGGCCGGCCGTGAAACGCGCGCCCGGGCCCCGCGGGGTCCGGGCGTTGTTGCCCCACGGCGCCGCCCTCCGGCGCCGCGTTCGTTCTGGCGTGTCCCCGAGCATTCCCCGTATCTTGGCCGAATGGATCTGAACCGGAGCGTCACCTCGCTGGGCGCCGCCACGCTGCGCATGTTCGGCGGCCTGGGCGGCTTCAGCCGCTTCACCGCCGACAGCTTCAAGGCCATGGCGAACGTGCGCACCTGGCTCCCGCTGCTGGCGGGGCAGATGCGCCGGCTGGGCGTGGACTCGCTCCCCATCGCGCTCTTCCTGGCCGCGTTCACCGGCATCGTGCTGGCGCTGCAGGCCAGCTACACCTTCACCGGCGCCATCCCGCTGTACTTCGTGGGCACGCTGGTGCAGAAGACGATGGTGCTGGAGCTGGGGCCGGTGCTCACCGGGCTGGCGCTGTCGGGGCGCATCGGCGCGAACATCGCGGCCGAGCTGGGCACCATGCGCGTCTCCGAGCAGATCGACGCGCTGGAGACCATGGCGTACGACCCGATGGCGTACCTGGTGGTGCCGCGCGTGCTGGCGGGGTTCCTGATGTTCCCCGTGATCGTGGTGTTCGCCAACGTGGTGGCCATCTTCTTCGGGCTGATCACCTCGGTGGCGCTGCTGGAGATGAGCCCGCAGACCTTCCTGCGCGGCGCGCGCCTCTTCTACCGCCACTTCGACCTGATCTACTCGGTGATCAAGGGCTTCTCGTTCGGCTTCGTGATCACCGTGATCGGCTGCTACCAGGGGTTCAACACGCGCGGCGGGGCCGAGGGCGTGGGCATCTCCACCACGCGCGCCGTGGTGATCGCGGGGATGCTGATCCTGGTGCTGGACGCCTTCTGGGCCGCGACCCTGCTGAGACAGTGAGCATCGAGCTTCGCGACATCCACAAGGCGTTCGGGCCCAAGCGCATCCTGCGCGGGCTCACGCTGGACGTGGAGGAGGGGGAGACGGTGTCGCTGGTGGGCTTCTCGGGCGCCGGCAAGTCGGTGACGCTCAAGCACATCAACGGGCTGCTGCGGCCGGACCAGGGGACCGTGTTCGTGGACGGGCTGGAGGTGCCCCGGCTGGAGCGCGAGAAGCTCTACGAGCTGCGGCTCAACATCGGCTACGTCTTCCAGTTCGCGGCGCTGTTCGACAGCATGACGGTGGCCGAGAACATCGAGATGGGGCTGGTGAAGAAGGGCGGGCTCACGCCGGCGCAGACGCGCGACCGCATCGCCGAGAGCCTGGCGCTGGTGGACCTGACGGGGTTCGAGAACCGCCTCCCGTCGGAGCTCAGCGGCGGCCAGCGCAAGCGCGCCGGGCTGGCGCGGGCGATCGCCTACCGCCCCAAGTACCTGCTGTACGACGAGCCCACCAGCGGGCTCGACCCGGTGACCACCACGGTGATCGACCGGCTGATCATGCGGATGAAGGAAGAGCTGGGGGTCACCAGCCTGGTGATCACCCACGACATGAAGAGCGCCTACGCCATCAGCGACCGCATCGCCATGCTCTACGAGGGCCGCGTGGTGGAGACAGGCACGCCCGACGAGATCCGCAGCAGCAGCAACGACGTGGTCCGCAGCTTCGTGGAAGGGCGCCCGGACCTGGCGCACGATGCCGAGACCCCGCTGCCCTGAGGGCGCGCCGCACGGAGAGACACACCCATGAAGATGAAGAACGAGGCGCTGGTCGGGATGGTGGTGCTGGCCGGCATCGTGGTGGCCCTGGTGGGCTCGATCTGGCTCTCGGGCGCCACCTTCGGCTCGCCGCAGCGCGAGCTGACGGCGGTGTTCAGCGAGGTGGGCGTGCTGGCCGAGGGGAGCCCGGTCAAGTACCGCGGCGTGAAGGTGGGCAAGGTCACCAAGATCGAGCTGGCCCCGCGCGGCGACGGCGTGCTGGTGACGCTGAACGTGGCCGACGAGGTGATCCTGCCGCGCGACCCGGGCGTGGTGGTGATGCCCGAGTCGTTCTTCGGCGACTGGCAGGCCGCGATCGTCTCGCGCGCCACCTGGAAGACGCTCGACTTCGTGCAGATGCCCGGCGTGCGCGCGCTGCCCGGCGCCACCATGCCCGACATCACCCAGCTCACCGCGGTCGCCGCCGACATCGCCGGGAACCTGCAGGTGCTCTCCGACCGCATCGGCCTGGCGTTCACCGAGCAGACGGCGCTCGACATCCGCCGCTCGGTGGAGAACGTGGAGGACATCAGCGGCCAGCTGAAGGGCTTCATCGACCAGCAGACGCGGCTCTACGGACAGGTGGGCACCAACGTCCTCGAGTCCACCGCCAACATCCGCAGCGCCACGGCGGAGGCGACGCTCACCGCGCGCGGGCTGCGCAGCCAGTTCACCACCGGCGACGTGCAGGCGGTGCTCACCAACGCGCGGCAGGCCAGCGCGAACCTGGCCGCCTTCAGCGCGCAGCTCAACAGCGCCGCGTCGGGCGTCCCCGGGCTGGTGGCGCGGACGGACACGACGATCGCGGCGTTCGGGCGCACGGCCAACACGCTGAACACCACGGTCACCGGCCTTCAGCCCGGGCTGGCGCAGATCCCGCCCACGCTGCAGCAGGCGCAGCAGGCGATGACCACGCTGAACGCGGCGATCACCAAGATCAACGAGGGGAACGGCACCCTGGGGCGCCTGGTCGCCGACCCCGCGCTGTACGAGGAGACGCAGCGCGCGATCGTCACCCTGCGCCGCCTGCTGGCCGACATCCAGCAGAACCCGGGGAAGTACATCGGGCAGCTGCAGGTCTTCTGACGGCAGGGGACAGGGAGCAGGGGACAGCCTGTGACGGCAGTGTCTCGCTCTCCCTGATCCGCCTCCCCGTGCGGTGTGACGGAATGAGTTGCATGTTGAAGCGGCGGGTCTCGGCCCGCCGCTTCTGTAGAGATAGGTTCCGGCGCGGCGAACGGGCGGATGCGGGTCCGCCGAAGCGAGGGGTGCCGCGGGTCGTGACGAACCCGCCCGCTGTTCCCTGTCCCCTGTACCCTGTCCCCTGGCGATGCTGGTAGTCCAGAAATACGGCGGCAGCTCGGTCGGCAGCGCGGAGCGCATCCAGCGCGTGGCGCGGCGGGTGGCGAACGCGCGGCGGCGCGGAGACGACCTCGTGGTGGTCGTCTCCGCGATGGGCGACACGACGGACGACCTGACCACGCTGGCGCAGCTGGTGACCGGGCGCGAGCGGCCGCAGGGCGAGCACCCGCGCGAGATGGACATGCTGCTGACCGCCGGCGAGCGCATCGCCAGCGCGCTTTTGACGATGGCGATCCGCGAGCAGGGGTTCGAGGCGCGCTCCTTCACCGGGAGCCAGGCCGCGATCATCACCGACACCAGCCACACCGCGGCGCGCATCCTCGACATCCGCGGCGAACGGCTGCGCGAGGCGCTGGCCGACGGCTGCATCGCCATCGTCGCCGGCTTCCAGGGCGTGTCGACGGAGAAGGAGATCACCACGCTGGGCCGCGGCGGGAGCGACACCACGGCGGTCGCGCTCGCGGCCAAGCTCGGCGCCGACCGCTGCGAGATCTACACCGACGTGGACGGCATCTTCACCGCCGACCCGCGCCGCGTCCCCGACGCCCGCGTCATCCCCGAGATCAGCCACGAGGAGATGCTGGAGATGGCCAGCAGCGGGGCGCAGGTCATGCATGGCCGGGCGGTGGACATCGGGGGGCGCTTCGGGGTGGACATCCGCGTGCTCTCCAGCTTCGTGGAAGACGACGACGGCCGCCCGCGCGGCACGCTGATCACCGGGAAACCCAAGCGGATGGAAGACCTCGTGCTGCGGGACGTGACCGGCCTCGCCTCCAGGAGCGGGCAGGCCAAGCTGGTGCTGCGCGGGCTGGCGCCCGGGATGGACGCCCGCACCGGGCTGCTGGAGGCGCTCGCCGCCGCCGGCGTGAGCGTGGACATGGTGGTGGAGGCGTTCGAGGGCGACGGCCGCCTGCAGGTGCAGCTCACCGTGGCGGAGGAGGACGTGGAGAAGGCCGAGCCGGTCGCGCGGGAGATCGCCGAGCGCGCCGGCGGGCACGCGGCCACGCACCGCGGCCTCAGCCGCATCGCCATGGTGGGCCACGGGATGACGGGCCGCCCCGGCGTGTACGCCCGCGCCTACCGCGCGCTGGGCGAGCACGGCGTGGAGGTGCACGGCGTCACCACCTCGTCCACCTCCATCACCGTGCTGGTGCCCAGGGAGCGGGAGGAGGCCGCCGTGCAGGCCCTCCACGCCGCTTTCAGCCTCGGCGCAGAACGGTAAGTCGCGCCGAGCGCATCACGGTCGACGGACGCGTAGCGGAATTCCCCGACGCCGGAATCGCGCGCCGCGATCGCGGCCGCACCAGCGCCGGTAGTCCGCGAAGGCGGACTTCGCGTGGTTGTTGCAGCGAATTCATTCGCCCCGCAGCGGCAGGCGCCGACCTCCGTCGAACGTCGACGTCGCGAAGCACGCCGGCGCCGCGATCGAATCGAAATCGGGCCAGGACGGGAGATAGAGGATGCACGTCGCGATTCTGGGGGCCACGGGCGCCGTGGGGCGCACCATGCTGGACGTTCTGGGCGAGCGCCGGGTAAAGGCGGACCGCATCACCCTGCTCGCGTCGGAGCGTTCCGCGGGGAAGACCGTCCGCTGGGCGGGGCAGGAGCTCACCGTGGAGGCGCCGCGCCCGGGCGTGTTCCGCGGCGTGGACGTGGCGCTCTTCTCCGCCGGCGCCGACCGCTCGAAGGAGTGGGCGCCGCGCGCGGCCGACGAGGGCGCGGTGGTGATCGACAACTCCTCGGCGTTCCGCATGGACCCGCAGGTGCCGCTGGTGGTGCCCGAGGTGAACGCGCGCGACATCGCCGACCGGCCGCTGGGCATCATCGCCAACCCCAACTGCTCCACCATCCAGATGGTGGTGGCGCTGCACGCGGTGCGCCGCGCGGCGGGGCTGGCGCGGGTGATCGCCACCACCTTCCAGTCCGTCAGCGGCGCCGGCGAAACCGGCCGCGACACGCTGCGCCGCGAGGCCGGCGGCGAGGGGCTGCAGGCGCTCAAGCTCGGCGCCCCCATCGACGGATCGCCGTTCACCCGGCGCATCGCGGGGAACGTGGTGCCGCAGATCGGCGACTTCGACGAGGAGGGGTGGACGGGCGAGGAGCGGAAGATGATGGCCGAGACCCGCAAGATCCTGGGCCTCCGCGACCTGCCGGTGACGGCCACCTGCGTGCGCGTGCCGGTGGAGGTGGGGCACAGCGTGCAGGTGACGGTGGAGACCGAGAAGGAGCTGACGCTCGACTCGCTCCGCCGCGCGCTGGTGGTGTTCCCCGGCATCCTGATGGCGGGCGGGCCGCAGCACTTCCCCACGCCGTACGAGATCGCGGGGCGCAACGAGGTGTTCGTGGGCCGCGTCCGCGCCGACCCCAACTTCCCGCGGACCTTCCACCTGTGGATCGTGGCCGACAACCTTCGCAAGGGCGCGGCGACCAACGCGGTGCAGATCATGGAAAGGCTGGGCGGTGGCTGACAAGCGGCGGCGCGGGCGCGGCGGCGGCAACGGCCGCCCGGTGGTGGAGACCAGCGCCGGCGGCGTGATCTACCGCTGGCGCCAGGGCACCGCGCACGTGCTGCTGATCCGCGACCGCTACCACCACTGGGGCTTCCCGAAAGGCCACCTGGAGGGCGCCGAGACCGCCGCCGACGCCGCGTTGCGCGAGGTGGCCGAGGAGACCGGCCTGCGCGAGCTTCGCCTGGGCCCGCAGCTGCGGACGATCGACTGGTACTTCCGCTTCCGCGGCCGGCTGATCCACAAGTACTGCCACTTCTACCTGATCGAATCGCCCGAGGGCGACACCTGCCCGCAGCTGGAAGAGGGGATCACCGAGTGCGTGTGGCTCCCCCTCCCCCAGGCGATCGAATCCATCAGCTACGACAACGCCCGCGAGGTCCTCCGCATCGCCGCCGACGTGCTGCTGGCGGTGACAGGCGACGTCGCCATCCAACGCGAGCTCCGGGACGACGAGGTTCCAGAGGCCGGGGAGCCGTCTTCGCCGTCGCCGTCGTCGTCGAAAGGCGGCTGAAGCCGCAAGCTAGAACAATGGAAAGCCTCGCAAACTGCGCGAGGCTTCAACGGCAGGACCCGCGGGCTCGATCAATCCACCGTCGATCATCATCATCATCATCATCATCATCAAACGCCATTTACCTCCCCCAGGTTGTTTGGGGGAGGTCGGATTTTCGCGGACAGCAGTACCGTCCGCGAAAATCCGGGTGGGGGCCCCGCCGCCGCATCCACCATCCCTCACCGTGATCGCCTCGATGCGTGGTGGGCAAAAAGAACGGCGCCGGAGCATCCGCCCCGGCGCCGTTCCCATTCTCCCGCCTCGCAGATGCTACTTGAAGCGGCGGCGGACGTAGCCCGCGACGGGGATGATGCTGGCGGCCAGCGTCAGGCCCTGCCCCGTCAGCCGCAATGCCCGGTGCCGGCGGGCGCTCAGCTTGCGCCCGGCCCAGCGGGTGCCGGCCGCGAGCGCCGCCGCCTGCAGCCCCTCGACCGCCAGGAAGGTCAGCCCGGCCCGCTTCGCCATCCGCATCGCCTTCTTGCGCATCTCGTTGTCTCCGCTGGAGTTGGGTAATGCGATCAGGACCTCTCCAAGTGCAGGAACCATGCTCGCGTGGAACGTCTGTGTGCTCCGGTAAGACGTTGCAGATCATCTACTTGTGAACGAAAGTGTTGCCTCGGGCGCACCCCCGCCCTAAGTTGCCGCCATTCCACGCCCATTTATCCCGTATGTCGTAGCTCGATACGCGCGTGCGGGGCTGTGGGCGGGGACTCAGCCGGTTCTGCATGGGGAGGCACACCGCGCGTCCGTGTGTTTCGGGCGGGCGCTGGTGGTGGGTTGCGAAACCCTTGTTCCCGGAGGGGGAATGATGAGCGAACGCGAGGTCGACGAGCAGGACGAGCGGCGAAGGCGGATCGCGAGGGCGAAGGTGGTCACGCCCGCGGTGGTGGTGATGCTGGGCGCGGTGGCGCTGGGCGATTGGGCGTGCGCGCCGCGCTCCCGGGCCATCCCCGCCATCGACCCGAGCAGCGCCACCGCGGCGCTGGTCGCCGCACCCGCCGCGGCGCAGCAGCAGGTGGCGCAGGCGCCGACCACGCAGCCCGCCGCCGAGCCCGCGCCGCAGCCGGTCACCATCGCCGAGCTCGACGCGCGCCTCACGGCCGCGATGGTCAACAGCGTCTCGGCCGAGGAGGCGGAGCGCCGCGCCCGCGAGCGCGAGACCCGCGCGGCCGCCGCGGCGTTCCCGGTGTCGGAGCGGATCGAGATGAGCAGCACCATGTACTGCCTGAAGGGGCACATGCGCACCGGCGTGCGCACGCGCGACGGGATGGCGGCGGGCGACCCGCGGGTGCTGCCGCTGGGCTCGGTGGTGCGGGTGAGCCGCCCCGACGGCCGGCCGGTGGGGATCTTCGTGATCATGGACACCGGCGGCGCCATCCGCGGCAACAAGATCGACCTGTGGTTCGACAGCTGCCGCGAGGCCCTGGACT
>DASQLJ010000168.1:0-4713 GCA_035630095.1 Longimicrobium sp. | reverse complement strand
GGATGCCGGCGGTGGTGGCGGTGTCGCTCATCGGGGGCTCCTGGAACGGGCGGGGACGCGAGGGCGGGCTGTCTGCTACGAGATTTCGTATCAGATGAGCACAGTACCCCCGTTCCCCTTCCGTGTCAACGTTCCCCCTGTCCCCGCCGCCGTTCCCTGGAGCGTCCCCGCTCAGGCCGCCAGCTCCATCTCGTGCTCCTCCACGCCCACCTCGGCCAGCAGGTCGGTCACGGGGGCGGCGAGCTGGTCGAGCAGCTCCAGCACCGGCGCGTGGTCGGCCAGGGGCGCGGCCAGCACCGCGCGCCGCGCCGCGCCCGCGGCGATGCGCATGTGGTGCACGCAGAAGCTGAAGGCGCCCGAGCGCACCAGGATCTCGCGCGCCTCGGCGTGTGCCGCGGGGTCGGCGTACACGAGCGGAACGAGCGCGTGGAAGCGGTCGCGCGCGGGGTGGTCGGCCTCGAGCGCGAAGCGCAGCGCCACGTTGTCGCCCGGGCGCTGCCAGTCGGGGCGCAGCTCGTCGCCCATCACGTCACCCAGGTCGTCGCCGAGCTGCACCAGCACGCCCAGCGGGATCCCCGCCGCCGCGAGCGCCTCGGCCGCCGCGGGCGTGGCGCCGCCCGACAGCGCCCCCATCCGCAGCGCGGCGGTGAAGAGGGGCGGCGTCTTGGCCTCCACGATCCGCCAGTAGCCGTCCTCGTCGGCCGCGCCGGCCGCGTCCAGCTCCTGGCCGCGCGACGTCTCGCGGCCGGACGCCGCGGCGGCCAGCATCAGCGGGGCGCGCAGCTCCGGCGGCGCGGCGCCCAGTACCTCCACCGCGATGCACTGCAGCGCGAGCGCCAGGTTGGCCCGCAGCCCCGGCGGCAGCTCCACCACGGGGCGCTCCTCGTCGTCGATCAGGTCGTCCACCAGGTGGATGGCCACGTGCAGGGCGTGCAGCGAGGCGGCCGCGGGATACGCCGCCTCGTCGGCGCCGCCGGCCGCGCGGCACGCCCGCAGCGCCAGCTCCGACGGCCCCACCGGGCTGATGCCGCCCGCGCCCGCCGCCAGCACGCGCAGCGCGTCCCACTCGTACTCGTCGGCGCGGGCGTGGAGTGCGTCGCCCACGTACCACCGCATGGCCTGGGTGCTCATTCGTTCGGCTGGTTGCAGGGTTGGATGGAGCCCGCCGGCCCTGCGCGGCCGGGAGAGCCGCGCAGGGCCGGCGGGTACGTCACTTCGCGCCCGCGACGGGCGGCCCGGCCCAGTCGCCCCACGCGGCGAAGCCGGCGCCCGCGGCCAGCCCGGGGCGGCGCGCGAGCTCGCGGTAGGCGCGCACCAGCGGGCCGGGCTCGGTGCGCCCGGCCAGCGCGGCGCGGAACTGGTGGATGGTCTCTCGGCGCATGTGGGTCGCTCCGGGGTCGAGGGGAATGGACGCCCGCCGCGGTCGCGGCGGGCGGGGCCGGCGGCGTCCGCGTCAGGCGGCCGGCACCGGCGAAACGGCCTGCGGCCACTCCGCCCATCCCGCGGCGCGCACGCTGGCCGCCAGCTCGGGGCGGTGGGCGAGCTCGCGGTAGGCGCGCACCAGCGCACCCGGGTTCGCGCGGCCGGCGAGAAGGGCACGGAACTGCTGGATCGTGATCCTGGGCATGGGGTTGCGTTCTCGAATCGTCGGATGGGTGATGGAGAGATGGCGCCGTCGGGGCGCCGTCTCGTGGCGGCGGATGCCGCGATGCGCGTCAGGTCGTCGCCGCGCCGCCGTGGTCGTTCCAGATCGGCCAGTCACCGAAGCGCGCGCCCATGGCCAGGCCGGGCCGCCTCGCCAGCTCGCGGTAGGCACGGACGAGGGGGCTCGCGTCGCACTGGCCGGCGAGGTCGGCGCGGAACTGCTGGATGCTCTGCCTGGACATGGTTGCTTCCGTCGAAGGTTGGTTCGGCGGCGCCGCGGGATGAGCGCCGCCGCGTCACGTGCCGGCGATCACGAACGTCAGGCGGCGGTGACAGGCGCCGCCGTCCAGACGCTCCACTCGCCGTGCCGCATTCCGCCCGCGATGTGGGGACGGCGCGCCAGCTCGCGGTAGGCGCGCACGGCGGCGTTCGCGTCGGCGCGGCCGGCCAGCGCCGCGCGGAACTGCTGGATGCTGATTCTGGGCATGGTGTCTCCCGGGGAGAGTGGATGGCGTGCGTTCAGGCGGTGGCCTGGTCGTTGACGCCCCACGGGATCCACCCGTTGGCGTGCATCCTCGCCGCCAGCTCGGGGCGGCGCGCCAGCTCGCGGTAGGCGTGGACCAGCGTGGCGCTTCCGGAACCGTCGGTGATCGTGCCGCGGAACTGCTGGATGGTGATTCTCGGCATGGTGTCTCCAGGAAGGGGGATGGGATGTGGTCAGGCGTTCATCCGCCCGAGGTTGCCGTCCCACGGGACCCAGTCGCCGAGCTGCATCCTCGCCACCCGCTCGGGGCGGCGGGCCAGCTCGCGGTAGCCGCGGATGGTCGCGGCGCTCCCGGCGCCGTCGGTGATCGCCGCGCGGAACTGGTGGATCCCGGGCCCGGACGTCGTCCGGCCACGCGCGGGGCGTGACGTCCGCCGGGCCGGGGCGGTTGCCGTGCCGCCGTCGGGGTTGCTCCAGATCGGCCAGTCGCCGAAGCGCACGCCGGTGGCGAGATCGGGGCGCCGCGCGATCTCGCGGCTGGCGTGCACCATGGGGCTGGCGGCCGCGTGGCCGGCGAGGTCGGCGCGGAACTGCTGGATGGTCTGCCTGGACACGGTCGTCTCCAACGTGGTGGGGGGAGCCCGCCGCGGCCGCGGCGGGCGGAGGCCGCCGCGCGGGAGTCGCGGGCGGATCGGCGCGCCTCAGGCCGGCGCGGGGGCAGCGGCCGGCGGCCAGACCATCCATTCGTACCGCGCCAGCCCCGCGGCCAGGCCGGGGCCGCGGGCCAGCTCGCGGCAGGCGTGCACGAGGGCGCCCTGCGGCGCCGGGCTGAGGAGGGTCGCGCGGAACTGCTCGATGCTCACCCTGGGCATGATCGATCTCCGGCGTGGGGTGGATGCCCGCCGGGGGACGGCGGGAGGAGCCGCGCGTGCTCGCCCGAGGGGGTGGGCGATGCGGCGACGTGTCGGGCATTCGCAGCGGGGCGGCCGGTCGGACCAGCCGGCCCGGACCGAGGCATCCGCGTTGTGCGGATGCGCCGGGTTTGCTATATTTTTCGCCCGCGCGGTCCCACCGCGCGGATGAGCGGGAGTAGCTCAGTTGGTAGAGCATTAGCCTTCCAAGCTAAGGGTCGCGGGTTCGAGTCCCGTCTCCCGCTCCTTCGAGCCGAAGCCCTGCGAGCGCCCCGCGCCCGTGGGGCTTCGGCCGTTTCCGCGGCGACGAACGGCATCGCACCGGCTCATCCTTCGCTGTATGAGACGTGCGACGAACTCGGAACGATCCACCCGTGGTATGAAGATGCTCCCCGCGTTGATGAGTCGAGGATTTCGCGGGTCGGAGTGCGGGTGGAGTTGATAGGATGCGCGGAATCCCCGGGAAACGACTCGAAGCCCCGTCGCGACTCGCGGCGGGGCTTCGTCTTCATGGCACGAGGACGTCCATCTTCAGGTTGAGAGGAGACCATCGCCCTGGGCCACCTCGGCCGGCCGCGGTGGCCCCTCCTTCGGCCTGCAAGCTTTAGTTGAGGCTGCGACGCGGCGTGGCCGGCCTCGGCTCAGGATGACACCGCCTGGTCTGCACGGTTGATCGTGAGGACTGGTATGATACGGATCACACGAACTCCGTTGCGCGAGCGGGCATTTGCGTGAGGGATTCGCGCCCGGAGGGCCGAGACGCCGGCGCGCCACCACGGTCGACCGCGGAAACGAGCGGGGCCATGGCGCGACGGCGGCTCGGCGCCGTTGGCAACGGCGGTATCGTTGCCTACGGCGCGCGAAGCCCGGCCCGGAGCGCAGCGGAGGGACACGCCCGCACCCCGCTCGTTCGTTCGCTCCCCCGGCACCGACTTTCCGGGCTCCGCATGAGATCATTGACCCGCCGCGAGATGCGAACGTACTCTGAGCCCATCGAAGAAGTCGTGGAGGAATGATGGTTCTCCGCCGTCCCGTCTCGCCCGTGCCCCTGCCCATCGTCACGCTGCTCCAAGCGGGACCCCCTCCCCTGCCGCGTCCAGCCGCCGGGCCTGGCCGGTCGCCACCCGTCGCGCCCCGACGTCTGCATCCCACCTCCCCCGCCCGATCTGGACCGCAGTGAGATTCCAGACCCGAAGCCGTTCCGCGTGCCCAGGTGCGAACGTTGATCCGATGATCCGATGACGCACACGCCGGCCCCAACGAAACAGGAGGAACTCGCGCGCCAGGCCCGGGCGCTGCACGCGGCCTGGACGCGCGCCGTCGGGACCGGACAGGTCACGGCCGAGGCCGCGGCGTACGTGGTGCGGCAGGTCGACGCCCGCGTGCTGGAGCTCGGCGAGGCGCTCGCGCGTGGGGCGATGTCGCCCGGGGAGCACAACGACCGGCGGTTCGCCCTGGTGATGGGCATGCGGCGGCTCGTCGACGCGGGCGGCGAGGCGCGCGGGCTGCGGGCGATCGCCCGCGCGATGCACGACGTGTTCGCCGACACCCCGCTGCTGCCGCATCCGAAGTACCGCTGCACGTTCGACTGGGTGACGCAGCACGCGGCCGCGTGGGAGCGCGACCTCGCCCCCTGCAAGGGGAAGACGGACGCGCGCGGGCTGGAGATCGGCT
>DASQLJ010000167.1:0-7600 GCA_035630095.1 Longimicrobium sp. | reverse complement strand
CAGATCGCCACGCGCGCCTCCGGGCCGACGCCGAGGTGCTGGAGATGGCGGGCGAGCTGGTTGGCGCGGCCATCCATCTCCGCGTACGTCAACGACTCGCCTTCGGAGACGGCGGCGACCGCGTCCGGCGTGCGCGCCGCTTGGGCTTCGAACAGGTGGTGGATGCAGACGTCGGCGGGATCGTCGGCGTCGGACGTGTCGTTCCACGCCTCCACCACCTGCCGGCGCTCGTCCGCGGAGAGCAGCGCCATCCGCCCCACCTGCTGGCGGTCGTCCGCGACCATCTCCTCCAGCGCGCGGCGCAGGTAGGCGAGGTGCCGCGCCACCGTCGCCGCGTCGAACAGCGCCGTCGCGTACGCCATGCTCCCGGCGATGCGGCCGCCGGCCTCCATCAGCGTCAGCGACAGGTCGTACTTGGCGGAGACCTGCGCGTCGCCGTGGCCGGAGCTGAGGGTGAGCCCGGGCAGCTCCAGCGCCCCCGCTGGCGCGTTCTGCCACGTCAGCATCACCTGGAAGAGCGGGGTGTGCGCGAGGCTCCGCGCCGGCTGCACCAGCTCCACCACCTGCTCGAACGGGATGTCCTGCCGCTGCTGCGCCTCCAGCGCGCGCGCCCGCGTCCGCCCCAGCAGCTCCCCCACCGTCGGCGCGCCGGAAAGGTCCAGCCGGAGCGCGAGGGTGTTGAGGAAGAAGCCGATCAGCCCCTCGACCTCCGCGCGGCTGCGATTGGCGGTCGGCGTGCCGATCACCACGTCGTCCTGGCCGGAGAGGCGGCCGAGGACGGCGGCCCAGCCGGCGAGCAGCGTCATGAAGAGCGTGGCGCCGTGGCGGCGGCTCAGCGCGTTGAGCCCCGCCGTCAGCGCCTCGTCCAGCTCCAGCGTGGCGCGGGCGCCGGCGTGGTCCTGCAGGAGCGGGCGGGCGCGGTCCGCCGGCAGCTCCAGCAGCTCGGGCGCGCCGGCGAGCGTCGCGGTCCAGTAGTCCGCCTGCTCCCGCAGCACCTCGCCACTCACCCAGCGCCGCTGCCACGCGGCGTAGTCGGCGTACTGGATCTCCAGCGCGGGGAGCGGATCCGCGTCTCCCGCGCGGAATGCGGCGTAGAGCGCGGTCAGCTCACGGGTGAAGATCCCCATCGACCAGCCGTCGGAGACGATGTGGTGCATCGTCACCAGCAGCACGTGGTCGTCCTCCGCCAGCCGCAGCAGCCGCCCGCGGATCAGCGGCCCGCGCGCCAGGTCGAAGGGCGCGGCCGCTTCCTCCGCCATCACCCGCCGCACCTCGGCCTGTGGATCCGCGTGGGCGGCCAGGTCGTGCCCGGCGAGCGAGACGCGGCTCTCGTCGACGGGGGTGATGCGCTGGCCGGGCTCGCCGTCCATCACCGGGAACGTCGTGCGCAGCGCCTCGTGGCGCGCGACGATCCGCTCCAGCGCGCGGCCCAGCGCGTCGCGATCGAGCTCGCCCTGCAGGCGCAGGCGGGTGGGGATGTGGTACGTGCTCCCCATCCCCCCGAGCTGCTCCAGGAACCAGAGGCGCTGCTGCGCGAAGGAGAGCGCCAGGTGCTCGCCCCGGTCCGCGCGCTCGATCGGCGGCAGCTCGGCGCGGCCAGCCTGCGCCACCCCGCGCGCGAAGTCCGCCAGCACCGGCCGCTCGAACACCTCGCCGAGCGCCACGTCCGCCCCCAGCACCTGCCGCACGCGCGAGGTCAGGCGCACCGCGAGCAGCGAATGCCCGCCGAGCGCGAAGAAGTCGTCGGTGCGGCCGACGCGATCGACGCGGAGCACGTCCGCCCAGATCCCGGCGAGCGCGGTTTCCATCTCGCCCACCGGCGCCACGTAGCCGCGCGACGCGAACGCATCGCCCTCGGGCGCGGGGAGCGCCTTGCGGTCGAGCTTGCCGTTGGGCATCAGCGGCAGCGCGTCCAGCGCGACGAAGGCGGACGGCAGCATGTGCTCCGGCAGCCCGTCGGCGAGGTGGGCACGGAGCGACTGCGCGTCCAGCGCCTCGTCCGCGACGTAGTACGCGACCAGCCGCGTGTCGCCCGGCGCGTCCTCGCGCGCCACGACGACGGCCTCGCGCACCGCAGCGTGCGCGGCGAGGCGCGATTCGATCTCGCCCAGCTCGATGCGGAAGCCGCGCACCTTCACCTGCTGGTCGTTGCGGCCCAGGTACTCGATGGTTCCGTCCGCCAACCACCGCGCAACGTCGCCCGTGCGGTACAGCCGCGCGCCGGGCGTTGATGCGAAGGCGTCCGGGATGAAGCGCTCGGCCGTCAGCGCCGGCCGATCCAGGTATCCCCGCGCCACCCCCGCCCCGCCGACGAAGAGCTCGCCCGCCACGCCGATCGGCACCGGCTCGCCGGCCGGGTCCAGCACGTAAACGCGCGTGTTGCGGATCGGCCGGCCGATCGACGGGGCGCGTCCGTTTTCGGTTGACTTGGAGCAGACGAAGGACGTCGCGTCGATCGTCGCCTCGGTGGGGCCGTAGAGGTTGACGACGGCGCCCACGCCGGCCGCCCGCGCCGCTTCCACCAGCCGCGCCGGGAGCGGCTCGCCGCCGCAGAAGAGGGTGCGGCAGGGGAGCGTGGCGCCCTCCGGCAGCTCGTCGAGCACCGCCTGCAGCAGCGTCGGGACGAACTGGGCGATGGTCACGCCGCCGTCCCGAATGGCGCTTCCGATCGACGCGGGATCCTTCGTCACCGCGCGCGGCAGGAGCAGCATCCGCGCGCCGCAGGCCATCGGCGTCCACAGCTCCCACACCGACGCGTCGAACGAGATCGAGGTGCGCTGGAGCACGGTGTCGCGCGCATCGATCGCGAAAGCTTCGATCTGCCAGGCCGTGTGGTTCGCCAGGCTGCCGTGCGAGACCATCACGCCCTTCGGCCGGCCCGTGGAGCCGGAGGTGTAGATGACGTAGGCGAGATGATCCGCCGTCAGGCCGCCGCGCGCCGGGTTCTCCTCGGACGACTCGGCCCAGGCCGCCGCGTCCGCGTCCAGCGCGATCACGAAGGCACCGGTGCCGGCGAAGCGCTCGGTCCACGCGTCCTGCGTCAGCAGCACCGCCGGGCGGGCGTCAGCGACCATGTGGCGCAGGCGGTCCTCGGGGTACTCCGGATCCAGCGGCAGGTACGCGCCGCCGGCCTTGAGGACGGCCAGCAGCGCCACCACCATCTCCACCCCGCGCTCAACGCACAGCCCCACGCGAACGTCGGCGCCCACGCCGAGCGTGCGGAGATGGTGCGCCAGCCGGTTGGCGTCCGCGTTCAGCTGGGCGTAGGTCAGCGTCTCGACGCCGAACGTCAGCGCCGGCGCGTCCGGCGTGCGCGCCACCTGCGCCTCGATCCGCTCGTGGACGGACGGCTCGCGCGGCGGCTCGGCGTCCGTCGCGTTCCATCCCTCCACCACCTGCCGGCGCTCGGCGTTGGAGAGCAGCGCAAGCCGCTCGACGGCGCGGTGCTCGTCGGCGACCATCTCCTCGAGCGCGCGGCGGAGGTAGGCGACGTGCCGCTCCACCGTCTCCGCGTCGTACAGCGCGGTGGCGTACACCACGCCGCCGACCACGCGGCCGCCGGACTCCGACAGGGTGAGCGCGAGGTCGTACTTGGCGGTGGCGGTCGACTCGCCGCGCACGGAGCCGAGGATGAGCCCCGGAAGGTCGAGCGAGGCCGCCGGCGCGTTCTGCCAGGTGAACATCACCTGGAAGAGCGGCGTGTGCGCCATGCTCCGCGCGGGCTGCACCAGCTCCACCACCTGCTCGAACGGGATGTCCTGGTTCTGCTGCGCCTCCAGGGCACGCGCCTTCGCCCGCCCCAGCAGCTCCGCCGTCGTCGGCGAGCCGGAGAGGTCGAGCCGGAGCGCGAGGGTGTTGATGAAGAAGCCGATCAGCCCCTCGATCTCCGCGCGGCCCCGGTTCGCCGTCGGCGTGCCGATGACCACGTCATCCTGCCCCGAAAGCCGGCCGAGGACCGCGGCCCAGCCGGCGAGCAGCGTCATGAAGAGCGTGGTGCCGTGGCGGCGGCTCAGCGCGTTGAGCCCGGCCGTCAGCGCCTCGTCCAGCACCACCTCGGCCGCGGCGCCGGCGAGGTCCTGTTGCGCCGGGCGGGGGCGGTCCGCAGGCAGCGCCAGCAGCTCGGGGGCGCCGGCCAGCGTCCGCGTCCAGTACTCCGTCTGCTGGCGCAGCACCTCGCCGGAAACCCAGCGGCGCTGCCACGCGGCGTAGTCGGCGTACTGGATCGCGAGCGCGGGGAGCGGATCCGGCTGCGCGTCGCGGAACGCGGCGTAGAGCGCGCTCAGCTCGCGGGTGAAGGTCCCCATCGACCAGCCGTCGGAGACCACGTGGTGCATCGTCACCAGCAGCACGTGGTCGTCGTCGCGCACGCGCACCAGCCGCCCGCGGATCAGCGGCCCGCGCGCCAGGTCGAACGGCGCGTTCGCCTCCTCCGCCATCACCCGGCGCAGCTCGGCCGGGGGATCGGCGTGGCCGGCCAGGTCGTGCTCGGCGAGGGAGAAGCGGCTCGTCTCGACGGATGCGACGCGCTGCTCCGGCTCGCCGTCCACCAGGTGGAAGGTCGTGCGCAGCGCCTCGTGGCGGGCGACGATCCGGTCCAGCGCGCGGACCAGCGCGGCGCGGTCGAGCACGCCCTGCATCCGCAGGCGGCTGGGGATGTGGTACGTGCTCCCCATCCCCCCGAGCTGCTCCAGGAACCAGAGGCGCTGCTGGGCGAAGGAGAGCGCGAGCCGGCCGCCGCGCGCCACGGGCTCGATCGCCGGCAGGTCGGCGCGGACGGACTGCTCCAGGAGGCGCGCGAAGTCGGCCAGGACGGGGCGGTTGAAGAGGTCTCCCAGTACCACCTCCACCCCCAGCACCTGGCGGACGCGGGAGGTCAGGCGCACGGCAAGGAGGGAGTGGCCGCCCAGGTCGAAGAAGTCGTCGGCGCGGCCCACGCGCTCCAGGCGCAGCACGTCCGCCCAGATCTCGGCGAGCGCGATCTCCATCTCGCCCACCGGCGCCTGGTAGCCGCGCTTCACGAACGCGCCGCCGTCGGGCGCGGGGAGCGCCTTGCGGTCGAGCTTGCCGTTGGGCGTGAGCGGAAGCGCGTCCAGCCGCACGTAAGCCGCGGGCACCATGTGCTCCGGCAGCCCCGCGGCCAGGTGCGCGCGCAGCGCCTGCGCCTCCAGCGCCTCGCCGGCGACGTAGTAGGCGACGAGGCGCGTGTCGCCCGGCACGTCCTCGCGCGCGGCGACCACGGCCTCGCGCACCGCGGGGTGCTCCGCCAGCCGCGCCTCGATCTCGCCCAGCTCCACGCGGAAGCCGCGGATCTTCACCTGGAAGTCGGTGCGGCCCAGGAACTCCAGCGTCCGGTCCGCCAGCCGGCGCCCCAGGTCGCCCGTGCGGTACAGCCGCGCCCCCAGCTCGCCGGAGAAGGGGTCGGGGACGAAGCGCTCCGCCGTCAGCGCCGGCCGGTCCAGGTATCCCCGCGCCACGCCCGCGCCGCCCACGAACAGCTCGCCCGCCACGCCCGCCGGCACCGGCTCGCCCGCCGGGTCCAGCACGTAGATGCGCGTGTCGCGGACCGGCCGGCCGATGGACGGGGCACGCGCCGGGTCGAGCGGATCGGGGCAGACGAAGGCGGTCGCGTCGATCGTCGTCTCGGTGGGGCCGTAGAGGTTGACGACCTCGCCCACGCCGCGCGCCCGCACGGCCTCCACCAGCCGCGCGGGGAGCGGCTCGCCGCCGCAGAAGAGGGTGCGGCAGGAGAGCCGCGCGTCGTCCGCGAGCCCGTCCAGCAGCGCCTGGAGGAGCGAGGGGACGAACTGCGCGACGGTCACGCCGCCCTCCGCCATGGCGCGGGCGATCTCGGCGGGATCCTTCATCACCTCGCGCGAGAGGAGGAGCATGCGGGCGCCGCAGGCCAGCGGCGTCCACAACTCCCACACCGACGCGTCGAACGAGATCGAGGTGCGCTGGAGCACGGTGTCCGTCGCGTCGATCCCGAACGTCTCGATCTGCCAGGCCGTGTGGTTGGCCAGGTTGCCGTGCGAGACCATCACCCCCTTCGGCCGCCCCGTCGAACCCGAGGTGTAGATGACGTACGCCAGATGTCCGGGTGCGAGGCCCGGACGCTCCGGATTCTCATCCGACAGCCCGGCCCAGGCGGACGCGTCCGCGTCCAGCGCGACGACCGTGGCGTCCGCGTCGGCGAAGCGCGCGGTCCACGCGGCCTGCGTCAGCAGCACGGCCGGCCGCGCGTCGGCGACCATGTGGCGCAGGCGGTCTTCCGGGTACTCGGGGTCCAGCGGCAGGTAGGCGCCGCCGGCCTTGAGCACCGCGAGCAGCGCCACC
Organism: Longimicrobium sp.; assembly: GCA_035630095.1. GTDB lineage: Bacteria > Gemmatimonadota > Gemmatimonadetes > Longimicrobiales > Longimicrobiaceae > Longimicrobium. Next base: position 1,267 of record DASQLJ010000167.1, on the reverse strand, counting down.
ACCATCTCCACCCCGCGCTCGAGGCAGATGCCCACGCGGACGTCGGGGCCGACGCCCAGCGCCTGGAGATGGTGCGCCAGGCGGTTGGCGCGCGCGTTCAGCTCCGCGTAGCTCAGCGTCTCCGTGTCGAAGGTGAGCGCCGGCGCGTGGGGCGTGCGCGCCGCCTGCGCCTCGAAGAGAGCGGGAACGCCGCCACGCTCCTCCGTCGGCTGGGCGGGCGACCACCAGTCCTCGCCGTCGCCGCCCACCAGCTCCAGCAGCGCCGCCTTGTGCGCGCGGAGCTCGCCCACCGTCTCGGCGTCGAGCGCGGCGCGGTTGCCCGCCACCTTCAGCTCGCCGCCGCTGCTTCGGAGGCGGACCCCGGCCGCGCCGAGCTTTTCGAGCAGGGTGGAGATGGTCACAGGGAGATCTCCACGTCGTCGCTCCAGGGCTCCAGCGCCTGCCGCCGCTCTTCCGAGTCCATCAGCGGGAGCCGGTCCACCGACTGCTCCTCGTCGGCCACCATCGCCTCGAACAGGGTGTGCAGGTAGCCCAGGTAGCGCGCCACCGTGGCGCCCTCGAAGAGCGAGGTCGCGTACTCCACCCCGCCCACGATCCGCCCGTCGCGCTCCGCCAGGGTGAGCGACAGGTCGAACTTGGCGGTGGCGTCGCCGGAGCGGCCCACCGGCGCCAGCGTCAAACCGGGAAGCTCCAGGCTGCCGCCGGGCGCGTTCTGCAGCGTGAACATCACCTGGAAGAGCGGGGTGTACGCCCGGCTGCGCACCGGCCGCATCAGCTCCACCACCTGCTCGAAGGGGATGTCCTGGTTCTGCTGCGCCCCCAGCGCTCCCGCCTTCACCCGCTCCAGCACGTCCGCCACGCTGGGCGACCCCGAGAGGTCCACCCGCACCGCGAGCGTGTTGACGAAGAAGCCGATCAGCCCCTCCACCTCGGCGCGGCCGCGGTTGGCGGTGGGGGTGCCGATGACGACGTCGGTCTGGCGCGAGAGGCGGCCGAGCACGGTGGCCCACCCCGCCAGCAGCGTCATGTAGAGCGTCGTCCCGTGCCGCTGCGCGAGCGCCTTCAGCCCCGCCGTGAGCTCCGGCCCCAGCACCAGCGGCGACACGGCGCCCGCGAACGCCTGCTGCGCCGGCCGCGCGTGGTCCGCCGGCAGCTCCAGCAGCTCGGGGGCGCCGGCGAGCGCCTCCTTCCAGTACTCCGTCTGCCGGCGCAGCACCTCGCCGCTCACCCAGCGCCGCTGCCACGCCGCGTAGTCGGCGTACTGGAT
>DASQLJ010000166.1:0-16894 GCA_035630095.1 Longimicrobium sp. | reverse complement strand
CGCTGTTCATGGTGATCCAGACGGGAACGATCGCGGCGGTGGCCGTGGCCTTCTCGCGCTTCCTGGGGGTGTTCATCCCCGCCATCTCGCCCGACCTCTTCGTCTCGTTCGGCAAGGTGCCGATGCCGGGGGGGACCATCGAGCTGGGGCTGAGCCCGCAGCGGGTGGTGGGGATCGTGGTCATCGCGCTGCTGACGTACGTGAACATGCGCGGGTTGCGCGAGGCCAAGTGGATCCAGCGCATCTTTACCTTCGCCAAGACGGCCGCGCTGCTGGGGCTGGTGCTGCTGGGGCTGACGGTGGGGCGCAACGCCGAGGCGATCGCCGGCAACTTCAGCCACATGTTCAGCGACATGCCCAGCGGGTCGCAGGCGGTGAGCTTCCTGGGGCTGGAGATGGCGCTGCCGGCGATCATGCTGGCCTTCGGCGCGGCGATGGTGGGGTCGCTGTTCAGCGCCGACGCGTGGAACAACGTGACCTTCGCCGCCGCCGAGGTGGAGCGGCCGCAGCGCAACCTGCCGCTGGCGCTGGCGCTGGGCACCGGCGGCGTCACGCTGCTGTACGTGCTGGCGAACTTCGCCTACCTGAGCGTGCTGAAGCTCTCGGAGATCCAGACCGCGCCCGAGGACCGGGTGGGCACGCTGGCGCTGCAGCACATCTTCGGGCCGGTGGGCGCGTACCTGATGGCGGGCGCGATCCTGATCTCCACCTTCGGGTGCATCAACGGGCTGATCCTGGCGGGCGCGCGGGTCTACTACGCCATGGCGCGCGACGGGGTGTTCTTCGAGCGTGCCGGCCGCATCTCGCAGAAGACGCACGTGCCGGTGTGGGCGCTGGGGGTGCAGGGGGTGTGGACGGCGTTCCTGACGCTCACCGGCAGCTACGGCCAGCTCCTCGACTACGTGATCTTCGCCGCGCTGATCTTCTACGTGGCCACCACCATCGCGCTGTTCGCGCTGCGCCGGAAGCAGCCGAACCTGGAGCGCCCGTACCGCGCGTTCGGCTACCCCGTCATCCCCGCGCTGTACATGCTGGCGGCGCTGGGGATCGCGCTGATCCTGCTGGTCGCCAAGCCGCAGTACAGCTTCGCCGGACTCTTCATCGTGCTGCTGGGGATCCCCGTCTACTACGTCTGGCGCGCGCAGCGCCGGCGCGGCGAGGTCCCGGCCTCCTAGCGCTTCGGCGGCATCACGCGTCGTCCGCGGTCGGACGGACGACGGGAGGAATGACGGATGGATGATCGGAGGGGCGCTGTCGCGAGACGGCGCCCTTTCGTGCGTCCCCGGCACTGCAGGGCGAATGAATTCGCTGCTTCGCTGCAACAACCACACGAAGTCCGCCTTCGCGGACTACCGGCCGTGGCTCGGCCGAGGTGGTGGCGCCCGCAAGAAATCTCGCTCTTCCCGACGCGGGTGAGGGCCCGCGGGGCTCGGCGCCCGCAAGAAGCCCCGCCGATCCCGACGCGACTTCAGCGCGAGACGAAGGAGCCGGCGCGAAGCGCCCCAGGTCCCTCTCCCAGGTTGTTTTGGGAGAGGGACAGCCGCGCAGCGGCAGGGTGAGGGCCCGCGGGGGCAGGCGCTCACACGCCCTTCTGTCGATGGAACCATCCACCCACGTCGTCCACACCTTGAGACGCGTACCCGGCACGGGTTAAGTTACGAGTTCGACCTGAACCTCAAGCCTTTGCCCGACGGATACATGCGCTCCGACGAGATCCGCGCCGCGTTCCTGGACTACTTCGCCCGCAACGGCCACGAGGTGCGTCCGTCGTCGTCGCTGGTGCCGGCCGACGACCCCACGCTGCTGTTCACCAACGCGGGGATGGTGCCGTTCAAGAAGGTGTTCCTGGGGATGGACGACCCCGGATTCCGGCGCGCGGCCACCAGCCAGAAGTGCGTGCGCGCCGGCGGCAAGCACAACGACCTCGAGAACGTGGGCTACACGGCCCGCCACCACACGTTCTTCGAGATGCTGGGCAACTTCTCGTTCGGCGACTACTTCAAGCGCGACGCCATCCGCTTCGCCTGGGAGCTGCTGACCGACGTCTACGGGATGCCCAGGGAGCGCCTCTGGGTGACGGTGCACTACACCGACGACGAGGCGGTCGAGCTCTGGAAGGAGATCAGCGGCCTCCCCGAGGCGCGCATCTTCAAGCTGGGCGACAAGGACAACTTCTGGCAGATGGCCGACACCGGCCCCTGCGGCCCGTGCAGCGAGATCCACTTCGACATGCGCCCCGAAGGGCGGCGCGGCACCGACGTGGCGCTCGAAGAGTTCGTGGAGAGCGGCGAGATCGGCGAGTTCCTGGAGATCTGGAACCTCGTGTTCATGCAGTACGACCGCGACGTGGACGGGGCGCTGAACCCGCTCCCCGCGCCCTCCATCGACACCGGCTCGGGGCTGGAGCGCGTCGCCTCGGTGCTGCAGGGGGTCGATTCGAACTACAAGACCGACCTCTTCACCGACATCATCGCCCGCGCGGAGGAGATCGTCGGCGTTCCGTACGTCTTCGAGAGCGAGACCGGCGTCAGCTACCACGTGCTCGCCGACCACGCGCGCGCGACCGCGTTCCTGCTGGTGGACGGCGTCTTCCCCAGCAACGAGGGGCGCGGCTACGTGCTGCGCCGCATCCTGCGCCGCGCGGTGCGCCACGCCTGGCTGCTGGGGCGCCGCGAGCCCACGCTGGCCGGCGTGGTGGAGGCGGTGATCGACCGCATGGGGGTGACGTATCCCGAGCTGCTGGCGCGCCGCGAGTACATCGTGCGCAACACGCGGGCGGAGGAGGAGCGCTTCCTGGCCACCATCGACGCCGGGATGCGCCGCTTCGACGAGCTCGCGCCCGTCGGCGGCTCGGGCACCGTGGCCGGGAGCGACGTCTTCAAGCTCTACGACACCTTCGGCTTCCCGGTGGACCTGACGGAGCTGATGGCGGTGGAGCGCGGCTACGCCATCGACCACCAAGGCTTCGAGGCCGAGCTCGACGCCCAGCGCCGCCGCTCGCGCGCCGACCGCGCCGCCAGCGGCGCGGCGATGGAGGCCGACGCGCTCGCCGACGGGTGGGAGCTGGTGGGCGACGCGGCCGGCGCCGAGCAGGAGTTCGCCGCCTACCGCGCCACCGCGCTGGAGACCGACGTCCTGGCCTGGCGCTGGATGGACGACGGGCGCCTGGCGCTGCAGCTGCGCGAGAACCCGTTCTACGCCGAGAGCGGCGGGCAGATCAGCGACACCGGCCACGTGCGCGGCGACGGCTGGACGATGCGGGTGAACGAGGTGCGCAAGGTGAGCGGCCGCGTGGCCGTCATCGGCCCGGTGGAGGGCGACTTCGCCGCGACCCCCGTGCGCGCCGAGGTGGAGGAGCCCACGCGCCGCGACACCGAGCGCAACCACACCGCCACGCACCTGCTGCAGGCCGCGCTGCGCAGCGTGCTGGGCGAGCACGTGCACCAGCGGGGTTCGCTGGTCACGCCCGAGCGCCTGCGCTTCGACTTCATCCACAACGGGGCGCTGACGTCCGACGAGATCGCCCGCGTGGAAGAGCTGGTGAACCGGGAGATCTGGCGCAACGAGCCGGTGCGGGTGCGGGAGATGGCCCTGGCCGACGCGCAGGGCCTGGGCGCCATGGCGCTCTTCGGCGAGAAGTACGGCGACCGGGTGCGCGTGGTGGAGGTCGCCGGCTTCAGCCTGGAGCTGTGCGGCGGCACGCACGTGCGCACCACGGGGCAGATCGGCCTCTTCCGCATCGTCGCCGAGAACGGGATCGCGTCGGGGGTGCGGCGGGTGGAGGCGGTGACCGGCCCCGGCGCCTTCGAGCGCGTGCGGCAGACCGAGCAGACGCTGCGCGAGGCGGCCGCGGCGCTCAAGACGCGCGAGGACAACCTCCTCCCGCGCCTGCAGCAGGTGCTGGAGCAGAACCGCGAACTGCAGAAGCAGCTCGAGCGCGCGCGCACCCAGGGCGGCGGCGACGTGGTGGGCCGCCTGGTGGACGAGGCGCAGAGCGTGGACGGCGCGAAGGTGATCGCCTCCGCCGTGGAGGCCGAGGGCGCCGACGGGCTGCGCGCGATCGGCGACCAGCTCCGCGAGCGGCTGGGCAGCGGCATCGCCGTGATCGCCGCCGGCGGCGAGCGGCCGATGATGCTGGCCGTGGTCACCGACGACATGATCACCCGCGGGATCCGCGCCGACGCGGTGATCCGCGAGGTCGCCGCGCTGGCCGGCGGAAAGGGCGGCGGCAAGCCGCACATGGCGCAGGCCGGCATCGGCCAGCCGGAGCGCGTGGCCGAGGCGCTGGGGAAGGTCGTCGAGATCGTACGGCCGATGCTGGCGAAGGGGTGATCGCGGGCGGAGGTGCGGGGTACGGGGGATGCTGGGTGTGCCGCCTGCTGAGTGCGAAGTGCTGAGTGCGCCTCGGCATCGCGCCCTCTCCGGCCGGCCTAGCTAGGCCGTCCACCTCTCCCGTTCCGGGAGAGGTTGCTCGCCGCCCCCGGCGCGATGGGGCAATCGTTCTCGATCGGCCGGCAGGGCACACCGCCGCTGAGGCAGCCACCCTCTCCCGGAACGGGAGAGGGTACGCGCCCTCAGGCGCGGGGCGAGGGCCCGCGGGGCAGAGGACGCGCACCGCGGTTCTTCCATCGACCTGTTGATCCGTCGCCCCGTATCCGTCGCCCCGTATCTACCGTTTGACTGTCGTACCTGTCGTTCCGATCTGTATCTGCTTTGAAAGGCTGTAGTTGTGAGCTTTGATGATTTGAGCGCGGCGCAGTGGCTGCGGGGGCACGCTGGCGATGCGCCCGCCGCCCTGATGGACGCCATGCTGGCCGCGCTCCCCGCGCACGCCTCCGACTCCGTGGCCGACGCGCTGGCGGAGGGGGCGCTCAGCATCTACCGCGGGCTGCTGCACACCGCCGGCGGCCGCGAGGACGCGCTCCCCCTGCTCGCCGCGGACGCGCTGCTGACGCACGCGCTCGAGGCGCAGGCCGAGGCGGACCCCGACGGCGTGGACGAGTTCAGCCGCCGCTGGGGTGCCGCGGGCGCGCTGGCGCTGCTCACCCCCGACGTACCCCGGGCGTGAATCCGCATGATTCCACGTTCGCGCCCGCGCCGGGAATTCCTCGGCGCGGGCGTTCGTTTGGGGAGATGATGGGAATGCTCGGCAGAAGCCTCTTGCTGACGATCACCGCTGCCCGCGATACCGGCGAAGGTGCCGCGTGAGCGCGGCGGCCGCGCGGCCGGGAGGATTCCACGCGCTCCGTGCGGATCTGCGCGGGATGCCGCGCACGGCGTGGGTGATCTACGCGGGGACCTTCATCAACCGCTTCGGCTCCTTCGTCCTCACCTTCATGGTGCTGGTGATGGTGCGCCGCGGCTTCTCGCCGGCGCAGGCGGGGCTCGCGGCGGCGGCGTACGGCATCGGCGCGCTGGCGGCGGGGATCGTGGGCGGGCACGCGGCCGACCGCCTCGGGCGCCGGCGCACCATCGTGCTGTCGATGTTCTCGTCCGCCGCGGTGCTGATCGCGCTCTGGCAGGCGGAGGGGCTGGTGCTCACCATCGCGCTGGCGGGGCTCGCGGGGGTCACGGCGGAGATGTACCGCCCCGCCTCGGCCGCGCTGCTGGCCGACATCACCCCGCCCGGGCGGCGCGTCTCCACCTTCGCGATGTACCGCGTGGCCATCAACCTGGGCTACGCGATGGGCCCCGCCGCCGCCGGCTTCTTCGCCGCCGACTACCCGGGCGTCGTGTTCGTGGGCGATGCGGTCACGTCGGTGCTGTACGGCGTGCTGGTCCTGTTCGCGGTGCCGAAGAGCGCGGACGCGGTGTCAAGGCAGCGGCGGACGGAGGTCGTCTCGCCGCCCCGCGTGTCGCTGATCCGGCGCATCCTGGTGGACCACCCGTTCCTGACGCTGCTGGCGGCGTCGCTCGTGGCGCACGTCGTCTACCACCAGGACATCGCGGCGCTGCCGCTGGAGGTGCAGGCGCGCGGGCTCCCGGCGCACGCCTACGGGCTGATGATGTCGCTGAACGGGCTCATCTGCCTGGTGATGGAGCTGCCGGTGGCCTCCGTCACCTCGCGCCTGCCGCCGTGGATCCCGATGTCGGTGGGGGTGGCGCTGATGGGCGTGGGGCTGGCGATGACCGGCGTCGCGCCCGGCGTGGCGGGGCTGATGGCCACGGTGGTGGTGTGGACGATGGGCGAGATCGTGTGGGCGCCGGTGGCCAGCGCGTACGTGGCCGACCTTGCGCCGCCCGAGGTGCAGGGGCGCTACCAGGCCGCGTTCGGCCTCACCAGCGCCGCCGGGCTCGCCATCGCGCCCGCGTTCGGCCCGGCGCTCTACGCGTACAGCCCGGCGGGATTGTGGGCCTCGTGCGCCGTCCTGGGCCTGTCCGCCGCGGGACTTTGCTCCATGCTGCGGCGTCCGCGCCGCTACGTGGAGATCGTTGCGGCTTCCTGAGCGACACGGGGGATGGATGACGGTTGATCGATTGATGCGCGGCGGGATGATCGTCCTCGCCGCCGCGCTGTGCGCCTGCGCGAAGAGCGAGGTGGACGATGATCGTGCGGCGACGGATACCGCCTCCGCGTCCGCGGCTCCGTCGACGGCACCCGCGGCTACGCCGGCCGCATCCGCGGTCGATTCCGCGCAGTGGGTGCTGCGGGCTGACGGTGCCGGGCCGCTGCGCGTGGGGATGACGGTGGATGAAGCGAATCAGGCCGTTGCGGGCGGCCTCGACCGCACCGCCGGGTTGGAGGCGTGCGACTACGTGCGGCCGAAGAACGGTCCCGCCGGGCTGGGGGTGATGATGGAGAACGGCCGCATCGCGCGCGTGGACGTGGACAGCGCGGGCGTCGCCACCGCGGCGGGCGTGCGCCCCGGCGACACGGAAGCCCGCGTCCGCGAGGCGTACCCGAACGCGCGCGTGCAGCCGCACAAGTACGACGATCGCGGCCGCTACTTCGTCGTCCTCCCCGCCACCCCCGCCGACACGCTGCACCGCATCGTCTTCGAAACCGACGGCTCCGTCGTCCTCCGCATGCGCGGCGGCGTCTTCCCCGCGGTGGAGTACGTCGAAGGCTGCTCGTGAGGAGGGCGTGCTAAGCGCTGAGCGCGGGGACGGAGATGCGGCCGCCGTTGAAGTCCGCGAAGGCGGACTGTGCCGTTGTAGCCGCGAGTTTACTCGCAAATCGCCCCCACGGGACCTCGCACTCGGCGCCTCGCACCTGGCACTCAGCACCTCCCACCCAGCACCTCCGTCACGCCCAGTGCAGGGCCAGGCTGCCCGACAGCATGCGGTCGCGCGTCTTCGTGTCGGGGATCCAGCCGCTGAGCCATCCCACCAGCACGCCGTAGTACAGCGCGAACGAGATCTGCGCGGCGAGCGCCGGGTCCACCTCCGGGTGCAGCTCGCCCGCCGACTGCCGCCGGGCGATCAGCTCGGCCAGTCGCGCCACGAAGTCGAGGGTGACGGGGGCGAGCGGGTTCTCCTGGTGCGGGAGCACCACCTGCTCCTTCACGAAGCGCCGCGCCAGCGGCAGGTCGCGCTCGTACAGCGCGAAGAAGTGGGCGAACACGCCGTGCAGCGCCCGTGCGAGCGGCTGTGCCGGGTCTACCGCGGCGAGGGCGCGCGTGGCGGTCTCCACCACCTCGGCCTCGTAGGCCATCAGCAGCAGGCGCTCCTTGCTGCCGGCGTGCAGGAACACCGTCCCCTTCGCCACCCCCGCCCGCTCCGCGATCGCGTCGGCCGACGTGGCGTCGAAGCCGTCCGCGTGGAACAGCTCGCGCGCCGCCTCGATGATCCGCCGGCGCGTCTCCACGCTCCGATCCTGCCGCAGCTTCGTCATCTCGCCCGTGTAGGCATGGTCATCCATCCCCGGACGGAATAGCGCCTTGCGGCCGCCGGAGCAAGCAGATGGGTCGCTTCAGTCACGTAGACCAACGCGGATCAATGCTGCCACAGCTTGTGGCAGAATTGGGCGATGCGTCTCGCCCCAATCCGAAATCGAGCGCGGGGCTGGTCGCTGAGGGGGAGGTTCATACCAGTTCTCACGGCCAACTGTGCAAACCCGGGCGATGTCATCCTGAGGCCGACCACGCCTTGCCGCGGCCGCGCTATAGCTCGCAGGCCGAAGGATCTACAACACGTCGATGCGACACCTTGGCCGTAGCGCTCCGTCGATCATGGATCCTTCGGGCTGCGGCCACCGATGTGGGGACGGTGTCGAGAGGTCGCCCTCGGGATGACACCTTCGAGGTCGGTGAGGAATGCACAGTCAATCTCCCAATCTGGTATCAGTAGTCGATACGATACAGCGCGGCGGACTGGCGGCGGCCCACGCTCTCGGGGGTGAGGCGGAGCAGGAGGTTGCGCGCGCCGCGGGCCAGCGGGTTCGAGAGGTGCACGATCTTCCCGAAGCGCCACGAGGTGTTCACCACCATCCGCGCCCTGGGCATGCGGATGCGCTCGTACTCGGCGAACGCGGCCTCGGGCGTGGCGCTCGCCGCGAGGCGGTCGGCCAGCACCCACGCGTCTTCCACCGCCTGCGCGCCGCCCTGGCCCAGGTTGGGCGTGGTGGCGTGCGCCGCGTCGCCCAGCAGCGCCACGCGGCCGCGGTGCCAGCGCTCGATCGGCGCGAAGTCGCTCAGGTCCGTGCGCGTGATGCGCGACTCGTCCGTCGCGGCGACGAGCGCGGGGATCGGGGCGGGGAAGGGCGCGGCGAGCGCCTGGAGACGGCCCCGCAGCGTTCCCGCCGGATCGCCGCCGCCCGCGGGCGCGTCCATCGTGGCGTACCAGTACACCTCGCCGTGGCCGATCGCGCTGAGGCCGAAGCGCGCCCCCGCCGACCACACCTCCCACCCCACGCCGTCGAGCTCCGGCGGCAGCGCATGATCCAGCGTGGCGCGATACGACGTCTGCCCCGAGTAGCGCAGCGGAACGCCGGGGAAGATCGATTCGCGCACGGCCGAGCGCAGGCCGTCCGCGCCGATCACCACGTCCGCCTCCGTCTCCCCGCCGTCGGCGAAGCGGATGACGACGCGCTCGCCGCGCTGCTCCACCGCCGTGCACTGCGCGCCGGTGCGGATGATGTCCGCGCCTGCATGCTCGGCGAGCACACGTTGGAATCGACCGCGATGGATGGCGACGGTCGCGTGGCCGAACTCGCGCTCCGCGAACGACAGGTCGGCGCGCTGGAGGACGCCGGCGCGGGCGTCGCGCAGCTCGGCGGCGCGGATCGGCGAACCGACCCGCGAGACGGCGTCGGCCAGCCCCAGCCGCGCCAGCACCTGCATCGCGTTGGGCGGCACCCAGATGCCGGCGCCCACCTCGCGCAGCTCGGGCGCCGCCTCGTACACGCGCGGCGCGAACCCGCGCTGCCGCAGCGCGATCGCCGCCGTCAGCCCGCCGATCCCGCCGCCCACGATCACCACGTCACCGGTCATCGCCGCACCTCGATCGAGGGAAGTCGCTGCGAACGCCGCTCGCCACCTCCGTCGGAATAGCGCGTCACGTCTTCGCGGGCAAGCGAGGGAGGATGCATCGGCCTGATGCAAATCTGTATCAGGTATCGATGCGTATCGACGGAGCGACCGCGGCCGAACCGGTGGATCCACGCGGGTAGATTCAGCCCATGTGACTGCGGGGGATGGGGATGCGGAACCACGCGTGGTCTCGTCGCGCGGCAGATTCGGACGGCTCCGCACGTGCAACTGGGTGGCTCGACCGATCATTCACACGCATCCCCACCCCTCCGGAGACACCATGGCAAGCCCGCTTACCCTCATCATGCCCATCATCCCCGGCACCGACCTGCAGACGGTGGCCGCGACGCTGGCGCAGTACCAGCCGCAGCTCGACGCGGCGCTCACCGGGATCGGCACCGTGCACTACGCGCGCGTGCTCGTGCTCGACCGGTCCGTCGCCAACCTGCAGCCGGGCGGCGGCACCGACTCCAACGTGTTCGCCGTGATTACCGAGTACGACGGCAGCTTCGACAAGTACATCGGCGACTTCGTCTCGCAGGTGGGCGCGGTGTTCGACGCGCTGCTGCAGTACGTGGTGGGCGGCGCCGCGCTGATCCCCGTCGCCAACAACGTGCAGGACTTCTCGAACTTCATCACCCTCAACGACGCCTCGCAGCACGAGCCCAACACCGGGCTCTTCCAGGCGTACGACTTCACGGTGCAGAAGATCCTCGCCGACGCGTGAGGCCCCGACGGCGGGGAGCGGCTCCGCTCCCCGCCACGCCCGTCTTCCCATCCCCACGCGACCCCAATGAGCACCGACATCGATTACGCCGACGTCCAGGGCACCATCCTGCGCGGCTACCGCGTCGACATGGCGCGGCACTTCATCCTGAGCATCACCGACGCGGCCGGGGCACGCGCCTTCATCGGGCAGATGGTGAGCGGCGCGCCCGGCGTGCCGCAGATCACCACCGCCGCCCGCTGGACCGAGAAGCCCGAGTGCTTCGTCAACATCAGCTTCACCGCCGCCGGGCTCGCCGAGCTGGGGCTGACGACGGCGCAGCTCGGGAAGTTCGACGCCGCCTTCCAGCGCGGCGCCACCGCCGACTACTCGGCCGAGACCGTGGGCGACATCGGCGAGAGCGCGCCCGCCAAGTGGATCGGCGGGATGGACGACGGCACGCGGGTGCACGTGGTGCTGAACCTGTGGGTGGAGGAAGAGGCCGAGGTGCTCGAGAAGGTGACCGCGAAGCTGCGCGCCGCCTTCGCCGGGTGCATGCGCGAGCTGTCGGCGCACGACGCCCGCGCGCTCCCCGACAACCAGGTGCACTTCGGCTACCGCGACAACATCTCGCAGCCCACCGTGCAGGGCGCGCCGCCGAGGAAGCACCCGATCCCCGACGACCAGCCGGTGGTGGCCACGGGCGAGTTCCTGCTGGGCTACCCCAACCAGTCGGGCGGCATCACCTCCGTCTCGCCGGCCGAGCTGTCGAAGAACAGCAGCTACGCGGCGTTCCGCATCCTGGAGCAGGACGTGGCGGGCTTCGAGAGCTTCCTCGCCACCTACGCCGCGGAGGCGAAGGTCGACCCCGAGATGCTGGCGGCCAAAGTGTGCGGGCGGTGGCGCAACGGCAACCCGCTGGCGCTGCAGCCCACCGAGCCCGGCACCCCGCTGCCGATGAGCCAGGTCAACGACTTCACCTACGTGAACGCCACCGACGCCGCGGCCGACGACACGCTGGGGCTCAAGTGCCCGATCGGCTCGCACCTGCGCCGCAACAACCCGCGCAACGCGGGCGTCGTGGGCACCGACTCGGCGCACCACCGCATCGTGCGGCGCGCGATGCCGTACGGGCCCGCGTACGACCCCGCGCACCCCGACACCACGCCGCGCGGGCTGATCGGCTACTTCATCAACGCGAGCCTCACCAACCAGTTCGAGTTCCTCACCGGCCAGTGGAACCTCGCCAGCGACTTCGTGAAGTCGGCCGCGGCGCCCAGCGGCTCGCCCGCGGGGAACGCGTACTACAACGTCAGCGGCCAGGACGCGTTCCTGGGCGTGAACGACCCGTCGAACCCCACTGGCCCCAACTACAGCTCCTTCACCCTGGCGGGGCCGGGCGCCAAGGGAACCGGCAACACCACGATCGCCGGCTTCTCGCGGATGATCACCACGCGCGGCGGGGCCTACTGCTTCCTTCCCAGCATCACCGGCCTGAAATACCTGTCGACCCTCGTCCCGACAACGTAAGCGCCGTCAGCCGGACCACGCTGAACGCGGAAGGCGCGGAGAACCCGGTTCTCCGCGCCTTCCGCATTTTCACCGTCGAATCGACCCTCGCCGCTGCACGCCCGCGTCACTCGAACGGCCGCCCCTCCGCGCCGGAACCCGACCCTACAGCCTCGCGCCGTTTGCGAGGCTTCCCATTGTTCCAGCTGCGGATTCATCCGCCCGTCGCCACATCCTGGGTCGGCGCCTTATTCGTCGTTACGCCGACCATGGACCCGTCGGCCCCGAGCCGCTCAGCTCCCCGCCTCCGGCCTCAGCAGCATGCACGTGCTGGTGGCGTGCGCCAGGAGGCGGCCGGCCGCGTCCGTCATTCGGGCATCGGCGAGCGCCGTGGTGCGGCCCAGGTGGATCACCGTGCCCTCGCAGCGCACGGGGCCGGTGTCCATGGTGATCGCCCGCAGCAGGTTGATCTTCATCTCCAGCGTGGTGTAGCCCACGCCGGCGGGGAGGCGCGAGTGCACGGCGCACCCCATGGCGCTGTCCATCAGCGTGGCCGCCACGCCGCCGTGCACCATCCCGATCGGGTTGTAGTGGAACTCGGCGGGCTCCACGCCGAACACGGCGCGCCCCTCCTCCACCGATTCGAGGGTGAAGCCCAGCGTGTGCGCGATCGGCGGCGGCGGGAACTCGCCCCGCATCATCGCGTGCAGGTAGTCGATCCCCGCCATCGTCCGCGCCGCCCGGGCGCCGCGCAGGGGATCGTCCCAGGTGAAGGTGCGCTCGCGGAGCGCCGCGTCCGTGGTCGTCATCCGTGCCTCACACCCGTTCGATGATGGTGGCGACCCCCTGGCCGCCGGCGATGCACAGCGTGACCAGCGCGGTGGCCAGGCCGCGCCGCTCCAGCTCGTCGAGCGCGGTGCCGAGGAGCATCGCCCCGGTGGCGCCCAGCGGGTGCCCCAGCGCGATCGCGCCGCCGTTCACGTTCACCTTCGCCGGGTCGATGTCCAGCGAACGGATCGTCTGCAGCGGCACCGTGGCGAACGCCTCGTTGATCTCCCACAGGTCGACGTCCCCCACCGACATCCCCGCCTTGCGCAGCGCCTTGCGCGCGGTCTCGGCCGGGGCGGTGAGCATGATCAGCGGCTCCTCGCCGTGGGTGGCGAGGGCGCGGATGCGGGCGCGCGCCTTCAGCCCGTGCGCGCGGACGTAGGTGTCGGAGGCGAGGAGCACCGCCGCGGCGCCGTCCACGATGCCGCTGGAGTTGCCGGCGGTGTGCCGGTGCCTGATCTCCCCCGCCCGCGGGTAGATGCGCAGCGCCATCTCGTCCATCGTCTCCCCGTTCGGCCCCACCGGCCTGGCGCCCAACTCGGTGAACGCCGGCGCGAGCCCGGACAGCGTCTCCAGCGTGGTCTCCGGGCGCAGGTACTCGTCCTTCTCCAGCGCCACCGCCCCCGTCGCCGGGTCGACCACGGGGAAGACGCCGCGCGAGAAGCGGCACTCGCGCTGGGCGGCCGCCGCCTTCTGCTGCGACTCCAGCGCGAAGCGGTCGAGCTCCTCGCGGGTGAACCCCTCGAGCGTGGCGATCAGGTCGGCGCTGATCCCCTGCGGCACCTGGAAGTGGCGCGCGGTGAGGAGCGGGTTGTGGCCGTCGGCGCCCGCCTGGTCCGAGCCCATCGGCACGCGCGACATGCTCTCCACGCCGCCGCCCACCACCAGGTCCTGCGCGCCGCTCATCACCCCCATCGCCGCGAAGTTCACCGCCTGCAAGCCGCTGCCGCAGAAGCGGTTGAGCGACACGCCCGAGACGTGCAGCGGCCACCCGGCGGCCAGCACGGCGTTGCGGGCGATGTTGCCGCCCTGCTCGCCCACCTGGCTCACCACGCCCACCACCACGTCCTCCACGTGTTCGCGGTTCACGCCGGCGCGGTCGACCACGCGGTTCAGCGTCTGCGCCAGCAGCTCCTGGGGATGGATCTCGGTCAGCGAGCCCTTCCCCTTCTTCCCCCGCCCGCGCGGCGTCCGCACCGCGTCGATGATGTATGCCTCCGCCATCCTCGCCTCCCGTGAGCACACCCGTCCGACGATAGAGACCGTTCGGTCTCATTAATGTTACACGAGAGGTACGCGGCGCGCAATTGAACGGTTGTTCGAAGCCCGGTCTTCGCTAGCCGAGCCGCGAGGCTTGCTCGCGCGCGACCTGGTAGAGGCGCGTGCGCAGCGGTTCGTACAGGTCCCGGATCACCTGCCGATAGGTGGACAGCGACAGCCAGGCTGTGTACCCCTCTTCCGAGTTCGATTCCACCCATTCCGACGTGCCGGGCGTCAAGACCCATGGAAAACGTCCCGCGAATTCCTCGAAGGCGGAGTGCGGGATCGGGTGCAGGATCTCGACGGTGACCGGCCCGCGCCGGCGCTCGGCCTCACCCGCGTACACCTCCCATAGTCGAGCCACCTGGTCGAGATAGCTCGGGAAATCGGCGCTTCGCACGAGCGTGTTCGGGAACGCCTTGAACGAGCGCTGGAATGCGTTCGTGTGGCGAATCGCGATCGCCGCCAGCTCGGGCTGGCGCAACCGCTGGAGCAGGGTGCGCAGGCTGTCCTCGAGGCGTGCCTGCTGACCACTCCAGCGGCTGGGAGAGATGCCCCCCTTCAGAATCTTCAACCCGGTCGGCAGGTCGTGGCCCAGGAGGTCGCCGATCGCCTCGAGGTCGGCCTCGTCCGCCAGCCACCGGATCTGCATGAGCGCCTCGGTGAGCGGGCGCAGGCCTCCGTCTCCCGCCGACTCGGCCCTGTCGATCAGGCCGTGGAACGCCTCCAGCTTCGTCTCGTCCGGGTCGTGGAGGGGGTCTTCGCGCGCGAGCAGGTACCGGGTGACCGGACCGCTGAAGATGGTCCCGCAGACCTCCCTGACGTGCAGGAAGTCGTTGAGGTCTTCCTCGGTCCTGAAGCGATAGAATTCCCCGAGGTCGTCCTTCCGGGGGTCGAAGTCCTCCCCTTCGAACGCTCCGCCGTGGAATGCGGACGCGAGCGGCTGCAGGACCTGGAGCACCCACGCCGCGGGCTCGTGGGCCGGCGGGGGGAGAGCGGTCGCCGTGTCCACCGGCGACGGCGTCAGCAGGTACTCGCCGCCGGTGGGCGTGCGGATCCGCACCTGGGTGACGCCGGGCGGGAAGGAGATCGAACTGCCGGAGTCGGCCATCACCACGCGGGCGTGGTCCTCGCCGGCTTCGTTCCAGCCGACCTCCACGAACGGCAGGGTGTGGGGCACCGTGAGCGTGCCATGGCCATCTCCCCCGCCGTGCACCAGGTCGACCCCGTCCTCCCGCAGGCGGACGGTGATTTCCATGTCGCCGCTGCCGATGCCGCCGGGCACCACCCAGGCCACGCCCGCGGGGAGCCTCATCCCCGCGACCTCGCGGTGAATCTGCGCGCTCGGCCCCAGCCTCGCGGCTGCGCCGTACGCCAGGAGGCGCACGGCTTCGTTCTGTTTCGCGGCAGGCGGCAGGCCGCCCACGGCGCGGTCCGCCCAGCGGGCGATCTCCCGTCCGCGCTCGGGCTGCTCGACCAGCGTCTTCAGGGCGGGCCTGAGGCATTCCGCCACACGCTCGTCGGCGTCGTCGCCGCCTTTCGTGCCCAGGAAGATCACCTCTTCCTCGAGCAGGATCTCGGGCGACTCGTCGCGATGCGCGTCGAGGACCAGCCGCCGCGCCGTGTCGAGCTGCCCGAGGTGTTCCGCCAGCTCCCAGCGAAGCACGGTCGCGACGTCGCGGCGAAGCACGATCGCTTCCGCGCTGCGAGAGCTCACCAGCAGCGAGAACCAGAGATCCGACTCCACCCCCGCGTCGAGATCCGGCGCGATCCCGAGCCGCGCGCGGCGAAGGAGCGGGGCCTCGAT
Source organism: Longimicrobium sp. (assembly GCA_035630095.1). GTDB lineage: Bacteria > Gemmatimonadota > Gemmatimonadetes > Longimicrobiales > Longimicrobiaceae > Longimicrobium. The sequence goes on along the minus strand of DASQLJ010000166.1, from coordinate 1,314 downwards.
CCGGACGGCCAGCGAGAGAGGCCGTGCCAGCCGCCGCACGCCCGGGTGGAATTCGTCGACGCGTTCCAGGAGCGCGCGGGCCTGCTCCCATCCGCCCTGATCGCGCATCATCGGGGTCCATGCCCGGGGCCGATCTTCCGCCGCACCGCCCCCGCGGTGGTGCCGCGGTCCCACTGCAGGCACACGATGGAACGCGCGAGCGTCGGGTCCCAGCGGTGCGGCGGGAAGGGCACCAGAGCCACGATGGGGCAGCGGGCCGCGCGCGCGCGCCGCGCCAGGTGGAGCCATTCGCGGGTCCTGCTGCGCTCGGGGTTCACGAACGGCCCCCCGATCCCGAGGTCGGAGACGATCACCACGGGCGTCGCGGCAGGTGGAGGACGCCACGGCAGCGGTGCGTCGCCGGTGAGCGCGAATACCCCGAGGGTAGGCGTATGGTGGAAGGTGAAGACCTGGATCCTGTACCGCCCGACCACCTCCGAGATCGCGTCGACGAGGCTTCGCGCGTCGGCGGCATACGGGTCCATCGCGACGGCCACGTCCACCAGGACCTGCACACCGCGCCGCAGCGTGGGGGTGGGGAGCCTGGGAAGCCTCACCAGGGGTTTCGCCTCGGTCAGCGCGCTGATCACCGAGGTGGTGTCGAGCAGGCCGTCCGGGCTCCGGGTCGCGAGCGCGGCGACCAGGATCCCCCGCTGTTGCTTGGGTGGGAAGAGGGGCTCGCTCAGGGGGACCCCGGATCGAGGCCGCCTTGGCGGGAGCAGGTGTGTCATGGCCAGCCAGCCGGGGCGGACGCCGACCGACCCGGCGCCGCGGATCCGCTCGAGCACCGCGGTGAGAACCTTCCCTCTGGCGGGCGCGGGGCCTTCGTGGGACGTGGGTTCCGAGGCCTGCGCTCGCGGCTGGCGCGTCAACTCCATGGAAGCCGACTTCGCCGCGGCCGGGTGCAGGGCGGAACTCGACACCGTGCCGCTGATGAGCCGGGCGGGTGTCCGTTCGGGCCACGGAGATTCGCGCGAAGCGACCGGCGCTTCGGGAAGGGGAGCAGCCATCGACCGCTTCAGGTGCAGCATCGAGGCGATCGTGACGCGCGTGGCTTCGTCCCCGGGCTCCAGCTCCGCGAACGCGGTCAGCAGATCGGCGTGGGAGGTGATTCCCGGCATCAGCCGGCTCCCGTGCCCGTCGCCGGCGGGTCCGCCTCGTGCTTCCATGCGGCGAACCGCGCCACCTCGCGCCAGAGCTCGCGGTTGTGGTGGGGCGATGCCGGGTCCTCGAGCTCGAGCGAGGCACGGATGGTGTCGAGGTACTCCGCGGTGC
>DASQLJ010000165.1:0-4567 GCA_035630095.1 Longimicrobium sp. | reverse complement strand
AAGTCAACGCGCGTCTCGAAGATCCCCTCGGCGATCTGGTCGGCCACGCGCTGGCGCTCGCGGCGCGGGATGTCGCCGTGGCCGTTCAGCAGCGCCTGGTAGAGGGAGTAACGGACGCTGCCGCTGAACACCGCCGTGTCGGTCCGCACCGCCACCGAGTCCACCCGCGCGCGCAGCCCGCCGCCCCGCCCGTCCACGTGCAGCACGCGGTCGGCGTCGAGCTGCAGCATCAGCCGCCGCACCCCGCCGGTGCGCGCGGAAAGGCGCAGGTCGTACTCGCGCCCCTCGCGCACCCGGTGCTCCGCGGCCGAGTCGGGGAGCTGGGCGAGGATGGCGCTGGCCTGCTCGCCGTCCACGCGGAGCTGCTCGAGGAGCTCGGCGAGCGAGTGGCCGTAGCGCAGCTTCTCCTGCCGCACGTGCTCCACCGGCGCGGCGTGCGCCATGGGGAGGAGCCGGGGCGGCGCGGGCGGCGCCTCCGCGGGCCTGTCGAGGAACGCGGCGCCGAGCGCCACGGCGAACGCGCCGAGCAGCCCGCCCGAGAGCAGGCGGTAGGGTTTGGCCATCCAGAAACCTCCTGGTGTGGTTTTGCTGCGGATCTGACGACGTACGAGGTCGTGCGGTGTCGATCAGGGTCGAGCGATGCCGGCGGTCGAGGAAAGCGCTGGCCGAGCGCCGGCCGGCCCCCTCTCCCCCAGCCCCTCTCCCCCGCTGTCGCGGGAGAAAGGGGAGCATTTCGGTTCACGTTTGAGCTACAGCGCGTCTCGTCGGTCTTCCGACTCCCGCTTCGACGATCCCGCGGGCGAGCGATGGAGCCGAGCGTGCGCCGGCCAAGCCGCGCGAAGCGCCCCGGTCCCTCTCCCAGGTTGTTTTGGGAGAGGGACAGCCGCGAAGCGGCAGGGTGAGGGCCCGCGGACGTCGCGACTCGCCCCGCTGTCCCCGAGTCCCTATTCCCCCTCCCCCCATCCCCCCGAAACACCCGACGCGCGGCGAGCCCCCACCAACCGGCGGGGCCCCGCGGCGCGCTGGGGTCGACCGTCCCGCGTCACCCGGCCCTCAGTCCATCTGGCGGCGGATGAACGTGGGGATCTCGAGGTCGCTGGGCGGCGTGCGCTCGGGCTGACGCGGCGGCACCGGCAGCCGGGTGACCGGCGTGGAGTGCTCGCGCGCCGGCGGCGGCGCATGGTCGCGCTCCTTCTCCCGCTCCCGCGGCGCGAACGGCGACGGGTCGCGCTCCTGCGGCCGCTCGTGCGAGCGCGGCGCGAACGGGGGCGTGGGCTCGCCCGTGGGCATCACCACCCGCGACCCGTTGAGCGGCCGCACGTCGCGCGCGTCGCCGCGCGGGGTGCGGAAGTCGGCGCGGATCACGTTGTCGTGGCGCTCGAAGATCGGCTCGGTCTTCTCGAAGCCGGTCGCGATCACCGTCACCCGCACCTCCTCCTTCAGGTGGCTGTCGTGCACCGCGCCGAAGATGATCTCGGCCTCGTCGCCCGCGGCCTCCTGGATGATGGAGCTGATGGTGGTGACCTCGTCGATCGCCAGGTTCTGGTCGCCGGTGATGTTGATCAGCACGCCGGCCGCGCCCGCGATGGAGATGTTGTCCAGCAGCGGCGAGCTGATCGCCTCCTGGGCCGCCTCCACCGCGCGGTTCTCCCCCCGCCCGAAGCCGGTGCCCATCAGCGCCGCGCCGCGGTTCGACATGATCGTGCGCACGTCGGCGAAGTCCACGTTCACCTCGCCGGTCACGCGGATCAGGTCGGAGATGCCCTGCGTGGCGTGCAGCAGCACCTCGTCGGCCTTCTTCAGCGCGTCCTTGAAGCTCGTCCCCTTGCCGACGACGGAGAGCAGCCGCTCGTTCGGCACCACGATCATGGTGTCGGCCGAGCGCTTCAGCTCGGCCAGGCCTTCCTCGGCCTGGCGCATCCGCTTCTTCCCCTCGAAGAGGAAGGGCTTGGTGACGATGGCGATGGTGAGCGCCCCCATCTCGCGCGCCATCTCGGCGATCACGGGCGCCGCGCCGGTGCCGGTGCCGCCGCCCATCCCGGCGGTGATGAACACCAGGTCGGCGCCCTCCAGCGCCTTGCGCATCTCGTCGCGGTTCTCCTCCAGCGCCTGCCGCCCGATCTCGGGGCGGGCGCCGGCGCCCAGGCCGCGCGTGAGCTTCTGGCCGATCTGGATCTTGACCGGGGCCTTGCTCTTCTTGAGCACCTGGGCGTCGGTGTTCACCGAGATGAACTCCACCCCCTCCAGGTCCTCCTCGATCATCCGGTCCACCGCGTTGCCGCCGCCGCCGCCCACCCCCACAACCTTCATGCGGGCGTTCTGGGGCAGGGTCTCTTCGTACTCGAAAATCATCGTGGGTTCGCTCCTCCGGTCGCGTGGGAGGGTTCCGCCGGTAGGTTCAGGTATGCACGTGTCCCGGGCACGTGGGCCTTCAAAAGAAGTCCGCGAGCCAGTCCTTCATTCGCCGGATGGCGCCGGAAACAGATGCTCCAGATACGGCGCCTTCGGGTGTGTCGTCGATGAGTCGGCGGGAGCCGTAGATGGCGAGCCCTGCAGCCGTAGCAAACTTGGGCCGGCGCACCGAATCCGCAAGCCCGCCGAGGCCGTCTCCGGGCACCCCGATGCGCACCGGCGCGGCGAAGCTGCGCTCCGCCAGCTCCACGATCCCCGCGAGCGATGCCCCGCCCCCGGTGAGCACGATCCCGCCGCCCAGCTGGCTGGCCAGGCCGCTCCGTTCGAGTTCCGCGGCCACCAGCCCGAAGATCTCGTCCATGCGCTGCTCCACGATGTGCGCGAGGAGCTCTCGCGCGACGTGGCGGGTCTGCCCCTGCGCCGGGCCGGGGATCTCGAACGTCTCGTTCGGGTTCACCAGCTCGGCCATGGCGCTCGCCCAGCGCTCCTTGCTCCGCTGCGCCTCCGCGTAGGGAAGGGAGAGGCCCTTCGCCAGGTCGTTGGTCACCGTGGCGCCGCCCCAGGGGAGCGAGGCCAGGTGACGGATCTTCCGCTCGTGGAAGACGGCCACGTCCGTCGTGCCGCCGCCCAGCTCCACCAGCGCCGTGCCGATCTCCTTCTCGTCGTCCGACATCACCGCCAGCGAGGAGGCGATCGGCTCCAGCACCAGCTCGGCCACGCCGTACCCCGCGCGCGTCACGCTCTTGCGGATGTTCTGCGCCGCCGAGGTCGACCCCGTGACGATGAACACCTCGGCCTCGAGCCGCATCGCCGCCATCCCCACGGGGTCGCGGATCCCGCCCTGCGCGTCCACGATGTACTCCTGCGGGATCGCGTGGATCAGCTCGCGGTCGGCGGGGATGGGGACGGCGCGGGCGACCTCGTTCACGCGCAGCACGTCGTCGGCACTCACCTCCTGGTCGCGCGAGCCCTGCTGGCGGCCCACGGCGACGACGCCGTTGGAGGGCCAGGCGTGGATGTGCTCGCCGGCGATCCCGGTGTAGAGCTTGTCCACCTTCACCCCCGCCATCAGCTCGGCCTCCTTCACCGCCTTGCGGACGGCCTCGGTGGTGGCCTCGATGTCGGTGACGATCTCGCGGCGGATGCCGGTGGTGCGCGCCTGCCCCACGCCCAGGATCTTGACCTGCGCGCGCGGCCCGGCCTCGCCGTCGATCTCGGCGATCACGACGGCGGTCTTGCTGGAGCCGATGTCCAGGCCTGCAACGACGGTTGGGCGCATGCCGGCGATGAGCGAAAGTGCGAAAGTACGAACGAACCAGGGACTGCGTCGTCGAATCCGGCGTCTAGCTCTTCCTGCGCACGACGATCTGGTCGTCGAAGCGGGCGTCCACCACGGTGCGTACGGCCGGCGCGGTCGTGTCGGCCGCGGCGCGGGCGGCGACGTCGTCCAGCGCGGCGCGCAGGCGGACGAGCGCCGCGGGGCCGATCCCGCCGCGCACCAGCACGTCCGCCGCGGGGCGGCTGAGCACCAGGCGCGTCTCGGTGCGCGACAGCGGGCGGACCTCGCTCACCCGGGCCATCAGGGCCGGCTCCAGCTCGGCCAGCCGCGCCGTCTCGGCCAGGGTGGCGCGCGCGTCGGCGTCGGTGATGCGATGGCGGGCGTCCACCCGCAGCCGCCCGGTGAACAGGGGCAGGTCCATTCCCGCGCGCCCCGCATCCACCCAGAGCACCTCTCCGTCCGCCGTCGCGGGGCGGAGGACGCCGGCCTGCACCAGCGCCGCGGGCGTCTTCTCCACGATGCGGAGGCGCAGCGTCCGCGGCCACCCGCGCGCCACCTCGGCCTCGGCCACCGCGGGGTGCCGGCGCAGCGCGGCGACCCAGGGCGCGGGGTCGGTCCACACGTTCACGCCGACCCGCACGCCGCTCGCCTGCAGCACCTCGTGCGGGGGGAGGAGACGGGCGCCGGCGACCTCCACGCGCTGCGCCGCGAACCACTCGATCCGCCGCCCCGCCGGCGGGCCCCAGTACGGCCACGCGGCCGCCGCTCCGCCGACCAGCAGCGCGGCGCCGAGCAGCGCGGCGTTGCGGCGCCTCATCGCGCCGCCTCCACCGGCGCCGTCAGCAGCTTGATGAGCTCGCGCGAGGCCTCGTCCAG
>DASQLJ010000164.1:0-6419 GCA_035630095.1 Longimicrobium sp. | reverse complement strand
GCCGGCGGCTCGGCGCCGTTGGCAACGGCGGTATCGTTGCCTACGGCGCGCGAAGCCCGGCCCGGAGCGCAGCGGAGGGACACGCCCGCATTCGGCCCTTCCGTTACGGACCCCCGGCACCACCTTTTCGCGATCCGTATCAGAGGTATCCGCCCCTCCCCAGCACCCCTCCCCCGCCCTCCCCCGGTGCACTCCGCACCAATCCGGTGCACGTCACGAATCGTCCCCAAAGGACAACAACGTTGCAGGGCAACCAGTTGGCGATTGCCGCGCGATTGGCCCAGGGCATGCCTCCACTTCTCCCCGACCCAGGCGACAGCATCCACCGCGCTACGATGCGGAAATCGGCAAAGAGCAGCGCCGCGCGATCCGCGCACCGCTGTCACATGCTGTCGCGATAGGACAGACCAGGATACGCGCGGCCCGCTCCGCTCCGATCCTCGTCGCCGATCCCCACCCGCCGGAAGGACCACGATGCGCCCACTCCGCACGCTGTCTCTTCTCCCGCTGCTCGCGGCGACCGCCGCCTGCGCCGACGGCTCGCCCACGGCGGCGCGCACGCCGCACTCGGCGCCGGTGCGCATGGCCGCCGCGGGCGGCATCGCCGGCGCGTACATGGTGGTGCTGAACGACGGCGCCGACCCGCGCTCGACGGCGGCGCGCGCGGGGGTCGTGCCCCGCCACGTCTACGCGACGGCGGTGAACGGCTTCGCGGCGGCGCTCAACCAGGGGCAGCTCAACGCGCTCCGCCACGACCCCGCGGTCGCCCTGATCGAGCAGGACGCCGTCTACCGGGCGCAGGCCACGCAGACGAACCCGCCCTGGGGGCTGGACCGCATCGACCAGCGCAACCTCCCGCTCTCGGGGACCTACACCTACACCTCCACCGGTTCGGGCGTCCGCGCCTACATCCTCGACACCGGCATCCAGGCCAACCACCCGCAGTTCGGCACCCGCGCGCAGAACGTGTACGACGCGTTCGGCGGCACCGGCGCCGACTGCAACGGACACGGTACCCACGTGGCCGGCATCGTGGGCGGCACGACCTACGGCGTGGCCAAGGGCGTGTCGCTGCGCGGCGTGCGCGTGCTCAACTGCAGCGGCTCGGGGACCACCGCGGGGATCGTGGCCGCCATCGACTGGGTGCGCGCCAACGCGCAGAAGCCCGCGGTGGCCAACCTGTCGCTGGGCGGCGGCTTCTCGTCCACCCTCAACACGGCGGTCACCAACCTGAGCAACTCGGGGGTGTTCACCACCGTGGTGTCGGGGAACGAGAACCAGAACGCCTGCAACGTGTCGCCGGCCAGCGCCGCCGCCGCGCTCACCGTGGCCGGCACCAACCGCGACGACACGCGCCTCTCCAGCGGCAACTACGGCGCCTGCGTGGACATCTACGCCCCCGGCGGCAGCATCCCCTCGGCCTGGATCAACTCGGGCACGGCCACGCTCAGCGGCAGCTCGATGGCGGCGCCGCACGCGGCCGGGGTGGCCGCGCTGTACAAGAGCCGCTTCGGCGACGCCACGAGCGCCGCCATCGACAGCTGGATCAAGACCAACGCGACGGCGGGGGTGGTGAAGAACGTCCCCGCCGGCACGCCCAACCGACTGCTGTACAAGGCGGCGCTCTAGGGCGCCCCGCACCGCCGGCCGGAAGCTCCGGCCCGCGGCTCCACACCCCACCGACCCCCGGAGGACGTGGTATGAACGCAGCTCGCAATCTCCTGTTCGCAGGCACCGTGCTGGCGCTGGCCGCCTGCTCGGACCAGGGCCCCACCTCGGCCGCCCCCGGCCGCCAGGCCCCCGCCCCGGTGCTCGCCGCCAGCGCCAACGGCGTGGACGGCGAGTACGTGATCGTGCTGAACGAGGGCGCCAACCCGCGCTCGGTGGCCGCGATCGCCGGAGTCGACCCGCGCCACGTGTACACCGCGGCGCTCAACGGCTTCAGCGCCTCGCTCAACCAGGGCCAGCTCAACGCGCTGCAGCACAACCCGAACGTCGCCTACATCGAGCAGGACCAGACGTTCAGCGTGAACACCACGCAGTCGGGCGCCACCTGGGGGATCGACCGCATCGACCAGCGCAACCGTCCGCTGTCGGGCACCTACACCTACACCACCACCGCCAGCAACGTCACCGCCTACATCATCGACACGGGCATCCAGCCCACGCACCCGCAGTTCGGCACGCGGGCCTCGGCCGTGTACGGCGGCACCGACTGCAACGGGCACGGCACGCACGTGGCCGGCACCATCGGCAGCAGCACCTACGGCATCGCCAAGAGCGTGCGGCTGCGCGGCGTGCGCGTGCTGGGCTGCAGCGGCTCGGGCGCGACCTCCACGATCATCGCGGGGATCGACTGGGTGCGCGTCAACGCGACCAGGCCGGCCGTGGCCAACATGTCGCTGGGCGGCGGCCTGAGCTCGTCGCTGAACACGGCGGCCACGAACCTGGCCAACTCGGGCGTGTTCCTGGCCGTGGCCGCGGGCAACGAGAACCAGAACGCCTGCAACGTGTCGCCGGCCAGCGCCTCGGGCGTGTTCACCGTCGCGGCCAGCACCAGCACCGACGCCAAGGCCAGCTACAGCAACTGGGGGAGCTGCGTGGAGGCGTACGCGCCGGGCTCCAGCATCACCAGCACCTGGATCAACAGCGGCACCCGCAGCATCAGCGGCACCTCGATGGCGTCGCCGCACGTGGCGGGCGTGGCCGCGCTGTACAAGGGCGCCTTCGGCGAGGCCAGCAGCAGCACCATCAACTCGTGGATCATCAACAACTCCACGGCCGGCGTGATCACCGGCAACCCCTCCGGCACGCCCAACCGCCTGCTCTACAAGAGCACGCTGTAAGGATCCGGATCGGCAACGCGGAGCCCCGGGGCGAGCCATCGCCCCGGGGCTTCTTTCGTCTGGCATCACGCGAATGACGTCTGAACTGCGGGTTGGGCGTGTTCGGCGCCGAGGCGCCGAACCGGGCTGCGCGCGCGGTAGGCAACGATACCGCCGTTGCCAACCGCGCCGGGCCCACGGCGGCCCGCCCGGGCGCTGTCTCGACGGAAAGGCTGGTGCGGGCGGTCCGCCGCGTTCCCGGCCCTCCGGGCGCGCATCCCTCACGCACCGGCGCGTTCACGCCAGGTCCGGCGATCTGCCCGCATCCGTGCTCGCGACCGGTAGCTGCAGGATCGGAATGCGATTAGTCATCGAAATTTTGAAAGTGGACACCCACTCGCTTCCGACCACGATGTGGAGGGATGCCTCTACCCCCGATCGAGCCGTTGACGATGCGTCCGTTCACCCCAAGTCGGCAGCGCGGACGATGAGTGTTCCCATTCGGGAACAGAATTTCGCCGCGCGAGCCGATGCACCATTTCAGTGCGCCCGTGGTATGGCGCCAAGCTGTTGCAGCGGACAGGGTTGCATCGCCCGCCCCGGCGCCGGGTGCACGTGTCGCAAGTCGCTGCGGCCGCACGTTATAGATAGACGACGAGGGAGGGCCCGAGAGTATCGGGGAGCGTTTGTTTTCCGTCGCCGATCGAACCTTTGCGCAATTCGTGACGCGAACGCTATAATACCCCGATCCTGCCCAACCCTTCATGGGGGTCCATAGCATTTGAGGGTTCTTCTTCTCGACGCCGACCGCGGCCTCGGACGAACGCTCGAACCGGAGCTTAACGGCACCGAGCTTCACAGTGCGCAGACCCTGACCGAGGGGCTGCGCCTGATCGCGCAGTCGCAGTGGGACCTGATCCTCCTCGACGTCGACTTCTCGGGCGCCGGGATGGAGCTGCTGGGGCGCCTGCACCAGGACGGCGGCCCCACCCCGGTGGTGCTGCTCGCCGAGAACCCGTCGATGGACCTGGCGATGGAGGCGATCCGCCAGGGCGCCCACGACGTGCTCCCCAAGCCCGTCCCCCGCGGCCGCGTGCGCGAGATCCTGCTGGGGATCGAAGAAGTCCGCCGGCTCCGCCCCATCCCCACCGAGGTCCCCGACGAGTCCACCATCGTGGGCGCCAGCCAAGGGATGATGTCCGTCTACAAGTCCGTCGCGCGCGCCGCGAACAGCGACGCCACGGTGCTGGTGCTGGGCGAGAGCGGCACGGGGAAGGAGATGGTCGCCCGGGTGCTGCACTCGCGCTCGCGCCGCGCGCGCGGGCCGTTCGTGCCCATCAACTGCGCCGCCATCCCCGAGAACCTGCTCGAGAGCGAGCTCTTCGGCCACGAGAAAGGCGCCTTCACCGGCGCCATCGGCCGGCGGATCGGGCGCTTCGAGCGGGCCACCAACGGCACGCTCTTCCTGGACGAGATCGGCGACATGTCGCTGGCGCTGCAGAGCAAGATCCTGCGCGCGCTGCAGGAGCGCGAGATCGAGCGGGTGGGCGGGGCCTCGGCGGTGCCGATCGACGTGCGCATCGTGGCGGCCACCAACCGCGACCTGCAGGGCGCCGTGGCCGAGGGCCGCTTCCGCGAGGACCTGTACTACCGCCTGGCGGTGGTGGCGCTCACCCTGCCGCCGCTGCGCGAGCGCGGCAGCGACATGGACCTGCTGGCCAGCCACTTCGTCGCCTACTACGCCCGCGAGCACGCCCGGCCGATCCGCGCGATCGCCGAGGAGGTGTTCGGCGCGATCCGCCTGCACCCGTGGCCGGGGAACGTGCGCCAGATCCGCAACGCGATGGAGCGCGCGGTGGTGATGAGCGACGGCGAGGTCCTGCTGCCGCACCATCTCCCCCCCGACATCCTGCACCCGCCCACCAGCCGCGCCGCCGCCGAGGACCCGGGCGAGATGCCGCTGGTGACGCTGGAGGAGATGGAGAAGCGGATGATCCGCCGGGCGCTGCGCGAGACGCAGGACAACCTGACCATGGCCGCCGAGCGGCTGGGCATCCACCGCAACACCCTGCGCCGCAAGATCGCCGAGTACGAGATCGAGCACTGAGGCTGCTACGGCGGGCGGAACGGGGGTGCGACGGAGTGACCGGCGCGGCTGGACGAGGTCGCGAACAGCGTGCGTCGGGACGAGGGCGGACGAACGGGTGCGTACGAACCGGTGCGGAACGGCGGGACGACCGCGACGTTCGACGCACTTGCGCACTCCCGCCCTCGTGCACCTGTTTACGAGCCCGCGCGACGCTACGAACCCGTGAAGCTCCACCGCACCATCCAGTGCACTTCGCACACTTCTGGTGCAGTTCCACGTGGCAGCGCCCGGGCGGCCCCGGTTGCCCAAAAGCGTCTAAATCGTTAGCTTGTCGGTACTTGCCGACTAATTGGCGCATCCGCGCCGCATGGTACGCCCCGTGCTTTCCGTCCGGAGCGTCCCTGCCAGTTTTTCCACCCTGCGGAGGTCTTCGATGAGCTCCAAGTTCCGGAACGTGCTTGCGGCGGTTACGGCAACGGTGGTTTCGCTCACTGCGGGCTGCACCGAGGCCGGCTCGCCGGTGGATGCGCGTCCCGTTCTCCCCGGCGGCGCGAACGCGGCCCGGAGCGGCGCGACCACGCAGGTGACCAGCGACGACCCCGAGAGGCTCGCATCTGCGAACAGCCTCGACATCATCGCCACCTTCCGCGTCAAGCCGCAGATCACCATCGCGTGGGCGAAGGCGTGGATCGGGCCCGCGGGCGGCCGCGTCGACTTCCAGGGCTTCACCATCGTGGTTCCCGCCGGCGCGGTGGACAAGGTGACCATGTTCACCATCCGCCTCCCCGTGGATCCCAAGGGCTCGCAGCGCGTGGTCGCCGAGTTCGGCCCGCACAACGTGGCGTTCGCCCGGCCCGTCACCATCGGCTTCCCCTACCGCGGCACCAGCATCGAGGGCGACCCCACCATCGCGCGGGTGGTGTGGTGGAACGACGGCTGGGTGAACATGGGCGGCACCATCTCGGCCGACGGCTCGCAGATCTTCACGCAGACCCCGCACTTCTCCGAGTACGGCACGACGAATCGTGGTGGCGGCATGAGCCTGTCGGGCGGCTGAGCAGCTCTCCCCCTGGTGTAAACCTTCCGCGCGCTTGAATGCTGTGACCCGCTCCGACGCGACGATCGAAGAGATCCTCGGATTGCTGCCGGACCTCGATGAGCTCGAGGTCCTGCGGCTCAGGCTGGTTGCCGCCGCCGTGCGCGATCCCGGCAAGGAGTGGGATAGTTCCAGCGCCTATACCACGATCGACAAGCGGATCGTGACTCCGGAAGCGGCGGAACGGGCGCTCGACGAAGCCGAAGCCGCGCTGCACGAGTTCGTCACGGTCCTGCACTCCGGCCTGAGGCCCGTGCTGCGCAGCCTCTTCTCGGACGACCGCGACCTGGCCGCCCGCCAGCTCGTCGAGCTCGGCGAGACCATGGAAGCCCGCGGCCGCCTGGTGGGCGCACGCCGATGTTACCGTGCCGCGGTCTCGGTGTCGCTGCCGCTGGCCGAAAAGGGTGCG